>CANCGU010000189.1 GCA_947377705.1 Comamonadaceae bacterium | reverse complement strand
ATCGATTTGGGCTTATAGACTTTTGCTCAAAAATGCACACCACCCTGCACGTTTGGCACCTGCTATTGTTTTGACCATCGCTGCTGCTGTGGTGCATGGTTTGGCCATCTCGGCTGGATTACTTTCTTTGATTTTTTAGGTCTTTTATGAACCGTCATCTTGTTTTACTGTCTATCGCGCAGGGCCTGTTTCTGACCAACAACGTCACCTTCATTGCCATCAATGGCTTGGTGGGGTTGAGCTTGGCGCCTGTTGCTTGGATGGCCACTTTGCCCGTGATGGGCTATGTGGTGGGTGGCGCGCTCAGCACCGGTTTGGTAGCCAAATCGCAGCAGCGTTTTGGGCGCAAGGGTTCGTTTCAGTTGGGGCTGTTGGTGGCTTTGTTGTCCGCCGCCTTGGGTGCGTTTGCCGTGCTGTCGCAATCCTTCTGGTTGTTGGTCATGGCAACCGTGGTAGCGGGTTACTACAGCGCCAACGGCCAGTTGTATCGCTTTGCGGCGGCTGAGCTGTGCACGCCCGACTACCGCGAAAAGGCGGTGTCGTTGGTAATGGCCGGCGGTTTGATTGGCGCGATCATTGGCCCCAACTTGGCGATTCAAACCAAGAGCTTATTTGGCATGCCGTTTGCCGGCGCCTATGTGGCCTTGATGGTAGTGGCTGTGTTGTCGATGGCGGTGATGAGCAAGATTGAATTCCCACCCGCACCCGTGGTCAAAGCCGATGAGGCAGGTGGCCGCCCCTTGGTTGAGATCATGCGTCAGCCTGTGTTCTTCATTGCGGCCTTGGCTGCCGCCTTGGGTTATGGCGTGATGAACTTGTTGATGGCCGCCACGCCGCTGGCCATGCAAGTGTGTGGGTTCCCATTTGAAGACACGGCTTGGGTGCTGCAGTGGCACGTGAGTGGCATGTTTGCGCCCGGCTTTGTGACGGGCCATCTCATCAAACGTTTTGGTGTGTTGCCCATCATGGGCGTGGGCGTGTTGCTCAACATTGGGTGCATCGCCGTGGCTTTGTCGGGTGTGGACTTGCACCAGTTTTTGTTTGCGCTCTTCATGCTCGGTGTGGGCTGGAACTTTTTGTTCACAGGCAGCACCACGTTGTCGATGCAGGCCTACACGCCGCAAGAGAAAAACCGTGCCCAAGCCGCCATCAACTTTTGCGTGTTTGCCACCATGGCGTTGACCTCGTTTGCTTCCGGCGCGTTAGTGACCACACAAGGCTGGGCATGGCTCAACTGGGGCTCGTTGGTGCCCGTGCTCATCACTGGTGCAGGTTTGCTCTGGTTGGCGCGTAAAAAAGCCTCAGCCGCTTGAAAGCGCTGAGGCTGGTGTGAAGCGAGAGCCGTTTACTTGGCGGGCTCTTCTTCCACCGCTTTGAGTGGGCAGGTGTTCAATCCCAATAAGGTGTACGCACCGCAGAATCGGAAAACGCCCGTGGCTAATACGATGACACCCAAGTAGCCCCAAGCACCGACCACGCCTGTGGCTGCCAATGCAATCAGTACCAAGCCTGCGACGATGCGCAAGATGCGGTCGAACCCGCCGACGTTTGCTTTCATACATTTCTCCTAAGTGAAGACTGCATTAGACACCTAGGTGTTGACCTTGTCATTGCGCTATGTCAATGCTCAGAATCTGTAAAGCTGGTTTGGGTTGTTCACAAGGACTTGCTGTCGTGCTTCTGGCGTCGGTAACCATTGCCAAAGCTCATGCTGCAGTGATTGGGTCGTGATGTCGCGGTAACAACTCACCTCATGCGGGCCACGTCCCGGTTCTCGGTTGGTATGTGGCCAATCACTGGCCCACAACAGGCGGTCTGGTCGGGTGGCGAGGAGTCGTTGACTCACGGCCTGCAATGCCTGTGCGTCTTTCATCGGGCTGCGGTAGCTGGCCGAGAGTTTGATGTAAATTTTTCCTTGCGCCAACAAATCGAGCAAACACTTGGATTCAGAGGATGCGCACGAAGCATCGTGCCATAGCGCAAAGTGGTCAAGAACCACCGGCACAGGAAGCTGCGCGATGCGTGACGCGCAAGAGACGGTCACCGCCAGTGGGGCATAAACCTGTATGTGCCAGCCGAGATCTGCCAACCGCGGCGCCCACGTCTGCAGCGCAGTCTGTAACTTGACGCTGTTGTGTTCACCCGCACTCTCCAAGTTCAAACGAATACCACGCACGCCCTGTGCGTCGAGTGTTTGCAAGACGGCGGTTGAAGTTTGCGTGTCAAGTACCGCCACGCCACGCGCATGTCCCGCCATAGCCTTCAAAGCGTCGAGTAAGCATTCGTTGTGTGTGCCGTACACACTGGGTTGGATGATGACGGCCCGTGTCAGACCCAAGCGTTTCAAATGGGCCTGTAAATCGGCCACACCGGCAAAACCGGGTGTGTATTGCCGCTCCACCACCATGGGGTAAGCCTTGGCTGCCCCAATGACATGCACATGCGTGTCACACCCACCGGTCAGGTTCATGGCTGTTGCAGGCGTTTGACGACCGCTTTGCCCGTGGCTTGTGTGCCAAGTGCGCCACCGATGTCGCGTGTGGACTCGCCTGCCGCAATGCAGGCGGTGATGGCGTCTTCAATGGCGCGTGAGGCTTGCAGATATGACAGATGGCCGCTGCGTTGCGCGTGCCAACCCAAGAGCATGGCTGCTGAGGTGATCAGAGAAAAAGGGTTGGCGATGTCTTGACCTGCAATATCGGGGGCTGAACCGTGTGCCGCTTGCCCCATGGCATTGTGTAAACCCGCGTTGAGTGAGCCGCCTAGGCCCAAGCTACCGGAGAGTTCGGCGGTGAGGTCCGACAAGATGTCGCCAAACATATTGGTGGTCACGATCACGTCAAACCGATCTGGTGCACGTACGACGTGAGCCATCATGGCGTCAACGATGAAATCATCGACTGTGACTTCTGGAAAGTCTGCGGCCACGCGGTGGCAAGCGTCTAAGAAGATGCCATCGGTGATTTTGAGCACATTGTGTTTGTGCACCAAGCTCAGGTGCTTGCGTCGCTGCATGGCCAGTTGAAATGCGCTGCGTGCAATGCGCTCACAGCACTCACGCGTGATGCGGCGCAGTGAAATGGCGACATCAGGGGTGACCAATATTTCGCTGTTGCCAGACTCCACATTGCGGTCTGCATAAAACCCCTCTGTGTTTTCGCGTACCACCACCAAGTCAAAAGGGCCGGTGATGGTTTTGACGCCTGTGTAAGTCCGTGAGGGGCGGATGTTGGCAAACAGGTCTAAGCTTTTTCGAAAGAATTTGGAGGGGTTGATTTCTCCTTTGGCTTCATCTTTGAAGTCATACGTGGCCATCGGGCCCAGCATGAGTCCGTCGGCACTTTTGACTTTTTCAAGCAACGCAGGGGTGACGGTGGCACCCTGTTTTTTTAAACTCTCATGACCTGCGATGTCATGCAGCAATTCCAAATTTAGGCCGAATCGAACCGAGGCGGCTTGCAGTACATCCACTGTGACGGCCATGGTTTCTGGGCCAATGCCATCACCGGGTAAAACGACAATCTTCATATCACTGATCGACTTTCACGTTAGCTTCTTTGATAAGTTTTTCGAATTTCATAGATTCTGCTTTCACATAGTCTGCAAATTCAGCGGGTGTGTTTTTAGGCACGGCCACGTTGTCGGCTTCGAGTCGGGTGCGGATATCAGGTTGCGCCAGTACGGCGTTGACTTCACGATTCAGGCTTTCAATCACATAGGTGGGTGTGCCTGCCGGCGCAAACAAACCACCCCACAAGGTGTAGCTAAAGCCAGGCAAGCCTGCTTCCGCGATGGTCGGCACTTGTGGCAATGAGGTCATGCGCTGTGGGGTGGTGACACCCAAGGCTTTGAGTTTGCCGCCTTTGATTTGTGGCATCGCGGCAGAGGCGCTGCTGAAGAAGGCTTGCAAGCGGCCAGCCATCAAGTCAGACAGCAAGGGGCCAACGCCTTTGTAGGGCACATGCACCATGTTGAGTTTGGCGCCCAGCCCCAAGGCCACGGCAGACAAATGGCCTGGGGTGCCTGCGCCCACTGAGCCATAGCTGAATTCACCTGGTTTGGCACGCGCCATTTGGATGAATTCATTCACCGTGTTGTAGGGTGCATCGGCAGGCGCGAGCATCACCAAAGGCGCATTGCCAATCAGCACCACGGGGACCAGCTCTTTCATAGGGTCGTAGCCCATGTCTTTGATCAACAAGCGATTGACAGTGATTTCACCAGTTTGTCCTAGCAGCAAGGTGTAGCCATCATTTTTAGATTTGGCGGCCACGCGTGTCCCTACGGTGCCAGAGACGCCAGGTTTGTTATCGACCACCACAGCTTGCTTGTAGACGGTGGATAGCTTTTCACTGACCAAGCGTGCGAACACATCGCCTTGGCCGCCCGGGGCATAGGCCACGACGATGGAAATAGGTTTGGTCGGGTAGTCGGTGTCGGCGGCGAAAAGGCTTGTGGCGCCCATGAGGAGCGATAAAACGGCTGCAATTTTTTTCATGGCTGTCTCCTTTTATTCGGGTTTGATGTTGGCTTCGCGCACCACGCGCGTCCACTGCGCAAGCTCTTGCTTCAACACCGTATCTAGCTCCTGCGTCGATGAGCTAACGGCTTGCATGCCCAGTTTGTTGAAGCGATCGCGCACATCAGGGCGTTGCATGATGGTGCGCAGATCTTGGTTCAACTTATCCACCACGGTGGCAGGTGTTTTGGCGGGGAGAAAGAAGGCGAGCCAAATGGTGGTGACATAGCCTGGCACACCTTGCTCGCTGATCGTGGGAAGGTCGGGTAACTCGGGGTGACGCTTGGCGCTGGCAATGCCTAGCGCTTTGACGCGCCCTGACTTGATATTGGGGACGGCAGAGTTGAACGCATCAAACATCAGTTGAATGTGCCCTGCGAGCAAGTCTTGCGCGGCAGGACCTTGACCTTTGTAAGGGACGTGACCGAGCTGCGTTTTGGTCATGCTGGCAAACATCTCAGAGCCCAAGTGGTAGGTACTGCCTGTGCCGGATGAACCGTAAAACAACTTACCCGGATTTTCTTTGGCGTAGCGGATGAACTCTTGCACATTGTTCGCAGGCACGGATGGGTGAACCACCAAAATGTTTTCGATGGTGGCCACCAGACTGACGGGCACAAAGTCACGCACGGGGTCATAGGAAAGCTTGGGCATCAAGGCGGGGTTAGCGCCCATGATGCTGCTGGTGCCAAACAAAATGGTGTTGCCGTCTGCTGGCGCACGCGCCACAAACTCTGCACCAATCGCACCGGTGGCACCGACACGGTTGTCCACGATGACCGTTTTTCCCATCGCCTCTGACAACAGCGGCGCGAT
>CANCGU010000188.1 GCA_947377705.1 Comamonadaceae bacterium | reverse complement strand
CTCATGCCAATCGGCTCGCGCACATCTTGGCCGTCAATCACAAACTCTTGTGGCTGCACCAGCAATAAGCGTTGGTCGGTCGAAATATTGATGGCTTTGGCGGTTTCCACCACACGGGCCACATCGGCGGCGGTGACTTCTTTGTCTTTCACGGCCACCATGCCGGTGGAATTGATGCCACGAATATGACTCCCCGTGATGCCGGTGTAAACACGCGTGATCTTGCAGTCCGCCATCAACTCGGCTTCTTTCAACGCTTGTTGAATGCTTTGCACCGTGGCATCGATGTTGACCACCACACCGCGCTTCAAACCATTGCTGGGGGCCACACCGAGGCCTGCGAGCTTGAGCTCACCATCGGGCAACACTTCGGCCACGACCACCATGACCTTGGCTGTGCCAATGTCTAAGCCGACCACCAAATCTTTGTATTCTTTTGCCATAACAGCCTCGTTCTTTCTCTTCTTCTCTCTGTGCTCGTTAGCGTTTGGTAGACACGTCTTGCGTGCTCACCCCGCGCAAACGAAGCGCATAACCGTTGTCGTGTCGTAAATCTGCAGACTCAATCGCCGTCACTTTGCGGCCCAGTTTCTGCGTCACTTGCGCCAAAGTTTGTGACACACGTTGCACACGCGCCATCACGTCATCCACGCCGCCACGTCCTAGTTCAATCACGGCGCCATGCGCCAACTTGGCACGCCAGCTACCGCGGTCGGTCAACACCAAGCTTTCCAAAGCCAGGCTCAGCCCCTTGAAGGTGGGCTGCAATGCCAAATACATCGCCAACACTTGTTGCGACTGGCTGTCAGGCCCGCTCAAGCGCGGCATCTTCTCGTCCTCTAAATCACCCACATTGGCTTCAAACACTTCGCCATAGCTGTTGACCATGCGCTGCTCACCATCGTCACCCCAATACGCCACGGGCTTGTGCTCTTGCAAGGTGACGCGCAGACGATTTGGAAACTCGCGTTGCACCGATGCCAAACGCACCCATGGCACGCTCTCAAAGGCACTGCGTACGCGGCCCAAATCGGCGGTGAAAAAATTGCCGGTGAACTTGGTCACCACATTGGCGCGCAAGGTCACTTCGTTGTTGTGTTCCACATCGCCCAACACCGTGATACCTCTGAGCGCAAACGCAGGCAACTGGACCAAGGCCCACACACCGCCCACCAAGGCACCCACGACCAAGCCGACGAACATGAGCGAAGCTGCCATGTGCATCAACTTGACATCAAGCGGCACCGGCACCGAGGCATTCACCTCAGGGCGGGGTCGCATGTGGGTGTAGCGCGTGGTCATACGGCTTTTGGACCTCCAGGATGGTCAAGCGTGGCGCTTTCCAACAACATCAAGCACAGGTCTTCATAGCTGATACCTGCTGCACGCGCAGACATGGGTACCAACGAATGGCTGGTCATGCCGGGCGATGTGTTCATCTCTAGCAAAAACGGCTTGCGGTCAGACGCACGCAACATGATGTCGGCACGGCCCCAACCACGGCAGCCCAAGGCCCGGTACGCAGCCACCACCAAACGTTGAATCTCTTGCTCTTCGGCTTCAGGCAAGCCGCTGGGGCAGTGGTACTTCACGTCATCGGTGAAGTACTTGTGCTTGTAGTCATACGCGCCATCGGGTGCGGCAATGCGCACCACGGGCAAGGCACGGGCACCTGCGCCGTTGCCCAAGATGGGGCACGTCAGTTCTTCGCCAGTGATGAATTCTTCGCACAGCAAGTCGGGGTCGTACTGGGTGGCGAGTTCAGCTGCCGCCTTCATTTCACCCGCTTGCGTCACCTTGCTCATGCCAATCGATGAGCCTTCACGGGGTGGTTTCACAATCAAAGGCAAACCTAACTTGGCAGGAATCGCTTGAATGTTGTCTGCGGTTTGATCTTCGGGCGACAACCACACATAGCCAGGTGTCGACAAACCCACAGCACTCCACACACGCTTGGTCATCACTTTGTCCATGGCCATGGCGGACGCCATCACGCCTGAACCTGTGTAGGGAATGCCCAACAACTCCAAAGCCCCCTGCACGGCACCATCTTCGCCGTAGCGGCCATGCAGCGCGATGAAGGCGTGTGTGAAGCCTTCGCGTTTGAGCTCATCCAAGCTGCGCTCTGCTGGGTCAAACGCTGTCGCGTTGACACCCTTGCTTTGCAAAGCCTTGAGCACGCCACTGCCTGACATGATGGACACATCACGTTCGGCAGACAGACCACCCATGAGGACGGCAACTTTGGCGGTTTGAATATTAAAGGTCATCTTTTGAACCAATTCTTAGCTCTTACGTTGTTGCACCAGCTCCAGCACCTTGGCTGGCACTTGGCCAATCGAACCCGCGCCCATGCACATCACCACATCGCCGTTTTGGGCGTTGTCGGCAATGACTTGGGCCATTTTTTGAATGTCATCCACGAACACCAAGGCTTCGTGACCTGCCACGCGCATAGCACGCGACAGCGCGCGACCATCAGCAGCGGCAATCGGGGCTTCGCCTGCGGCGTAAATCTCCGACAACCACAACACATCGGCGCGGCCCATGACTTCAACAAAGTCTTCAAAGCAGTCACGCGTGCGGGTGTAGCGGTGCGGCTGAAACGCCAACACCAAGCGGCGTCCTGGGAATGCACCACGCGCCGCAGCCAAGGTCGCAGCCACTTCCACAGGGTGGTGGCCGTAGTCTTCGATCAGCGTGAATTCGCCGCCACTTTTCGCCGCTACTTCGCCGTGACGTTGGAAGCGACGGCCCACGCCTTTGAATTCAGCCAAAGCTTTTTGCAGCGCCTCGTCTGGCACGTTCAATTCCACCGCAATCGCAATGGCAGCCAAAGCGTTGAGCACGTTGTGCTCACCCGCCAAGTTGAGGGTGATGTCAAGGTCAGGCAAAGTCACCCCATTGCGACGCTGCACGGTGAAGCACATGCGACCGTTGTCGGCGCGCACATTCAACGCACGCACTTGCGCTTCTTCGTTGAAGCCATAGCTGGTGATAGGGCGTGACACCTCGGGCAAGATGCTGCGCACGGCCGCATCGTCGGTACACAAAATTGCTGCACCATAGAAAGGCATGCGGTGCAAGAACTCGATGAACGCACCCTTCAACTTGTTGAAGTCATGGCCATAGGTGTCCATGTGGTCGGCGTCGATGTTGGTCACCACCGCCATGATAGGCAAGAGGTTTAAGAACGAAGCGTCTGACTCATCGGCTTCAACCACGATGTAGTCACCCGAACCCAGCTTGGCGTTGGCGCCTGCACTGTTGAGCTTGCCGCCAATCACAAAGGTGGGGTCCATACCCGCTTCGGCCAACACACTGGCGACCAAACTGGTGGTGGTGGTTTTGCCGTGTGTGCCTGCAATCGCCACACCCGTTTTTAAGCGCATCAACTCGGCCAGCATCACGGCGCGTGGCACCACGGGAATCAGCTTGGCATGCGCTGCCACCACTTCGGGGTTGTCAGCATGCACGGCCGTAGAGGTCACCACCGCGTCTGCACCAACAATGTTGGCAGCATCGTGGCCCACATAGGTTTGGATGCCCAAGCTTTGCAAACGCTTCAACGCAACGCTGTCAGACAAGTCAGAGCCCGAGATCACGTAGCCCAAATTCAACAGCACTTCAGCAATGCCACTCATGCCTGCGCCGCCGATACCGACGAAATGGATGTGACGAATGGCGTGTTTCATGATTTTTTTCCCTTCGCTGCGAGCTGCTCGCAAGCTGCCACCA
The DNA here is from genome assembly GCA_947377705.1 of Comamonadaceae bacterium. The sequence continues at coordinate 1,623 of CANCGU010000188.1, read as the reverse complement.
CTTGTGCCGCCGCTTCCACTTGACGTACGGCATAGGCCTTTTCGGCACAAGCCAATAAAGTACGGCGCGTCATGAATTGCAGTCGATCAGCCAAGTCTTGGGCTTTCAATTCGTTTTGTGGCAGCAACCAACCACCGCCTGCCTCGACGACGAAACGTGCGTTGGTGGTTTGGTGATCGTCCACCGCATAGGGGAACGGCACGTAAATCGCAGCAACCCCCACGGCGGCCAGCTCAGTCACCGTGCTGGCACCCGCGCGGGCAATGACGACATCGGCATTGGCAAAGGCCTGTGCGGTGTCGTCGATGAAAGGTGTCAACTCCGCTTGCACGCCCGCTTCTTCATACGCGGCACGCAGTGCATCAATTTGTTTGGCGCCACTTTGGTGTGTAACAGTGGGGCGCTGGTCATGCGGGATCTTGGCCAAGGCTTGAGGCACCCCGGTGTTGAGTGCTTGCGCACCCAAGCTGCCACCGACCACCAACACGCGCAGCGGACCCGTGCGGTCTGCAAAGCGTTGGGCGGGTTCAGGTTGGTTCACAAACCCATCGCGCATGGGGTTGCCCACCCACTCGGCCTTTGGCAGCACGTTGGGGAAGGCGCTGAACACGCGATCCGCCACGCCACGCAACACTTTGTTGGCCATGCCAGCCACAGAGTTTTGTTCGTGCAAGACCAAAGGCTTGCCACACAGAACGGCCATCATGCCGGCAGGGAACGTGATGTAGCCACCCAAGCCCACCACCACATCGGGCTTCACGCGGCGCACCACGCACCAGCTTTGCCAAAAGGCACGCAACAACTTGAAGGGCAACAAAGCCAAGGTTTTGACGCCTTTGCCGCGCACGCCACCAAAGGCCACGGTCTCGTAAGCAAAGCCACGCGGCGGCACCAACTGGCTTTCCATGCTCGGCGCGGGCGCACCGAGCCAATGCACGTTCCAACCATGGATACGCAATTGCTCAGCCACGGCCAAACCTGGAAAGATGTGGCCGCCTGTGCCGCCTGCCATGATGAGTGCGGTGCGTTGGGTCGTGCTCATAGGCGACCTCCGTGCATGACAACGCGGTTTTCAAAGTCCACGCGCAGCACAACCGCAATGGCAATCAAGTTCAACAAAATCGCAGAGCCGCCATAACTCATGAGCGGCAAGGTCAAGCCCTTGGTGGGCAAAGCGCCTAAGTTCACGCCCATGTTGATGAAGGACTGAAAGCCCATCCAAATGCCTACGCCTTGTGCGACCAAACCCGCAAACACGCGATCCATCGCAATGGCTTGGCGACCGATGTACATGATGCGGCGCGTCAGCCACATGAACATGCCAATCACGGCGACCACACCGACAAAACCAAACTCTTCACCAATCACTGCTAGCAAAAAGTCGGTGTGTGCTTCGGGCAACCAATGCAGTTTCTCAACACTTCCGCCTAAGCCCACGCCAAATATTTCGCCACGACCAATCGCAATCAATGAGTGCGACAACTGATACCCCTTGCCCAAGGCGTGCTCTAGGCTCCAAGGGTCAAGGTAGGCAAAGATGCGCTCGCGTCGCCATTCGGACGACGCAATGATCAAGCCAAACACGCCAATCAATGCTGCGGCGATCAAGAAGAACATACGGGC
>CANCGU010000187.1 GCA_947377705.1 Comamonadaceae bacterium | reverse complement strand
GGCAGCCGCCGCTCGGCCCACTCCAATGCATTCTTCACAGGCTTTGGCGCGGCCAAACGCGTGGTGTTTTTCGACACGCTGCTGGCCCAACTCAATGGCGATGAAATGGAGGCTGTACTGGCGCACGAGCTAGGCCACTTCAAGCATCGCCACATTTTAAAAATGATGGCCACCAGCTTTGCCACCAGTCTGGCGGGCTTGGCCTTGCTCGGCTGGGTATCGCAACAGGTTTGGTTTTACACCGGCTTGGGCGTGATGCCTAACCTCAACGGCAACAACAGCGCATTGGCCTTGTTACTGTTCATGCTGGTGCTGCCTTTGTTCACTTTCTTTGTCTCTCCCTTGTCGGCACGCCGTTCCCGCACATTTGAGTTTGAAGCCGACGCTTACGCCGTCGCCAACAGTGATGGCAAGTCGCTTGCCAGCGCCTTGCTCAAGCTTTACCAAGACAACGCCTCCACTCTCACGCCCGACCCTTGGTATGTAGCGTTTTACTACTCACACCCACCCGCTTCACAACGCTTGGCGCGGATGGCCGCATGAAACAAAGCGGCTTGGTGGTGGCCAGCCACGGACGACACTGCGTGGTAGAAACTCCTGATGGCGAACGTCGTATTTGCCACCCGCGTGGCAAGAAAAGCCAAGTGGTGGTGGGTGACCGCGTGCAATGGCTAGCCAGCACTGACGAAGGCACCATCGAAAAAGTAGAGCCTCGCCACAACTTGTTTTACCGGCAAGACGAGATTCGCACGAAGTCGTTTGCGGCCAATTTAGACCAAGTGTTAATTCTGTTGGCGGCCGAGCCTGAATTCTCTGAAATGCAGCTCACACGCGCACTCATTGCAGCCGAGGCCGAGCACATCACGCCCATCATCGTGCTCAACAAGCGCGATTTAACCGAGCTGCATGCACGCGCCTTCGCCCGCCTAGCGCCTTACGTGGCGATGGGCTACACCGTGCTGCAAGGCGCCTTCAGGTCGGGTGATTTGGGAGACTTGCCTGAACGCTTGAAGCACAAAACCACGCTGGTACTCGGCCCTTCAGGCACAGGCAAAAGCACCCTCATCAACGCCCTCGTGCCACATGCCAATGTGGCCACGGCTGAAATTTCACAAGCCCTGAACTCAGGCAAACACACCACCACATCAACGACGTGGCATTGGGTGGATGCGGAGCGCAAAACAGGCTTGATTGATTCACCCGGATTTCAAGAGTTTGGCGTGCATCACATTGATGCCATGCAGCTGGCCGCCTACATGCCCGACTTCAAACCGCATGTGGCGAATTGCAAGTTTTACAACTGCACGCATTTGCACGAGCCTTCATGCGGGGTACAAGATGCGGTGGCCACTGGGGCCATCAGCCCCTCGCGTTACAAGCTCTACGGCATGTTGTTTGCCGAACTCACGCAGCCTGTGAACTATTAATGGGCGAGGCTTAACCCAGCAAACGGGCCAAAGTCAACAACGCCAACAAGACCATCCACAGCACCACAGTGCGCCAGACCAAGCCCACCACGCTGGGCAGATGCGCCATTTCAGGCGTGCGACCCGGCGTGCTTTCGCTGTCCTGTACCTGGTCTTCAGCATCTGCTCGCAAAGCCTCTCCACCCAAGCGCACATTCAAAGCGCCCGCTGTCGCAGCCAGAACGACGCCATCGTTGTCATCAGGGAAACGCTGCGCGTGATTGCGCCAGCAATCGATGGCTTCTTCAAAGTTACCCACCACGGCAAATGCCACGGCCGTCAAGCGTGCGGGCAACCAATCGATACGATGCCAAGCATCGCGCGCTGCATTTTGCAAGGTGTCACTCACCCAGCCTTTGGAAGGTTTAGGAGAAGCCTGCCACGCACGCGAAACCATTTCACTCATGCGATAAATCACAGCACCCGCAGGACCAAACCCCAAGGCGGCCAAAACGGAGAACCAAGTCAAAACCCCAAACACATGGTGATGCGCGGACAGCACTGAATGCTCAATCACATGACGCAGCAACTCGCTGCGCGGCAGGCTACCTACTTCAACATGTTGCCATTCGGCCAATAACTCACGCGCCAAGCGTTCATCACCCACATCTAGGGCATCGCGAATATCTGTGAAGTAATGACTGAACTGTCTAAAGCCCAAGGTCACATAGAGCACGGCGACACTCCAAACCATGGCAATAGGCCAACCAAATAGCCAGATCAAGACCCAATGCATCACCGTCGCGATCACGGCAGGCACACCGACAGCCAAAGACCACGTTGTCCACGCCAAACGAGGGTGACCAGCATCCAATGTCTGGCTAATCCAAGAAATCCATGCTCTCACGCTGCGATGCACCCAATTACCGCGCACCAAGGGGCGAGTTTGTTCAATCAACAGGGCAAGGAGCAGGGCAAGAAAACTCATACTCGGATGATAGCGGGCCGTAGACGCGGTTCTGCGGCGTCAAGCACGCAAGAATCGGTAAAAGTTGCGCAACATACCCGCCGTGGCACCCCAAACAAACCTCAACTGCTCACCGTCTTCGTAGGGCATCGATAGCCATTCACGCGTCACGCCTTCATGCGTGTAGCGGTGCCATCGGTGGTGCGCTGGATTCATCAAAAAGGCCAAAGGGACCTCAAAAGCGGCGGAAACCTCTTCGGTGTTGAGATGCAGCGTCATGTCGGAAGAAATCAGCGCCACCACAGGCGTCACATGGAATGCAGAGCCCGTCACGTACTCAGGCAGCGTGCCTAGCACTTGTACATGGCAGGATGCCAACCCCACCTCCTCTTGCGCCTCGCGTAAGGCGGTGGCCGTTACGTCAGCATCCCCTTCATCACATTTGCCACCGGCAAAAGCAATTTGACCTGCATGCGTGGACATGTGAGCCGGACGCTGAGTTAAGAGCACCGTGGGTTCATCGCGCATGACCACACCCAACAACACCGCCGCTTGGGCAGGAGATCGGTCTAAAAAATTGCGTTCACGCACCAGCTCGGGCTTCCACAGCGGCGGATTGGCAAAACGCGCCTGCAAAGCCGCAGGGGTGAGGTGCTGCGCAGGCACGGCGTCCAAGTGCGTGTCCACTTGGAACACGGGCACTTGCTGTGGGTCAAAGGCAGGAAGTTTAGACATGAAAAAAGCCACCGCAAGCTTTCACCTGGGTGGCTTTTGAGCTGACCAATGTCAGCTTATTGAGCAGCTGCTGCGGCTTTAGAAGCTGCGGCCGATTTGCTGACCAATTTTTCTTTGATACGAGCAGACTTACCGCTACGGTCGCGCAAGTAATACAACTTGGCACGGCGCACATCGCCACGACGCTTGACTTCGATGCTAGCGATCAATGGGCTGTAAGTTTGGAACGTACGCTCCACGCCTTCGCCGCTAGAGATCTTACGCACGGTGAAGCCGCTGTTGAGGCCACGGTTGCGCTTAGCAATCACAACACCTTCGTAGGCCTGCACACGCTTGCGTGTACCTTCAACCACGTTGACGCTCACAATGACTGTGTCGCCAGGTGCGAATTCGGGAATTGTTTTGCCGAGACGAGCAATTTCTTCTGCCTCGAGAGTTTGGATCAGGTTCATGTTTTCCTCTAAAAGATCTTGATCGCGCTACACAAAAGGCCTTGAAACGCAACGTTCAAGTTTAGAACGCAGTGCCCAAAGCGGCCGACCAGAGGATCGAAAAGCCCACCATTATAGCGAGTTTTTAGCCTTTAAAACAGCCTCATCCTGCGGGCTTAGCTTAGCAGCGGCCCGGGCGACTTCAATTAACTCTGGGCGTAGGCGGGCGGTCAAAAGCAAACGCTGGTCACGGCGCCAGCGCTCGATGTTGAGGTGGTGGCCAGACACCAGCGCAGCAGGCACGCCCTGCCCTTCCCATTGCTCTGGGCGGGTGTAATGCGGGCAATCGAGCAGCCCATCTAAGGCAGGGTTAAAGCTATCCAGCTGGTGACTGCCTTCATCGTTGAGCACACCAGGCTGCAAACGGGCCACGGCATCCAACAAAGTCATGGCGGCCAACTCGCCGCCAGACAACACAAAGTCGCCCACGCTGATTTGCATATCCACATGGGTGTCGATGAAACGCTGGTCAATGCCCTCATAGCGGCCACACAACAGCACGGCGCCTTGGCTATCGGACCAATGCTGCACAGCGGCGTGGCGCAAGGTTTCGCCAATCGGCGAAAACAACACCAACGGGGCAATCTCGCGACCTTGACCACGGTCGGCACGAATCGCTGACAAGCAAGCCGCCAAGGGCTCGGCCATCATGACCATGCCAGGGCCCCCACCAAACGGGCGGTCGTCCACACGACGGTAGTTGCCTTCGGCGTAATCGCGGGGGTTCCATAAGCGCACATCCACCAAACCGGCTTCGTAGGCGCGTCGTGTGATGCCAATTTTGAGAAACGGCTCAAACAGCTCTGGGAACAGGGTAATGACGTCAAAGCGCACGGCGAGGCCTTGGGCAGATCACATCAGTAATCGGTTTGCCAATCGGCAGTGATGCGGCGCCCAGCCAAATCGACGGTGTCGATGTAGGCAGACACGAAGGGAATCATGCGCTCTTTGGTTTTAGCTTCTTCCTCGTAAGCAAGCACTAACACGGTTTGTGGACCCGTATGCAGCAACTCACGGACAGCTCCCAAGGCCACGCCTTCGCGATTCACCACATCGAGGCCAATCAGATCGACCCAGTAGTACTCGTCGGGTTCGGGGGTAGGAAAGCTGGCACGCGAGACAAAAATGCGTGCGCCTTTGAGCAGTTCTGCGGCGTTGCGGTCTGGCACTTCGGCCGATGTGGCCACCACAGAATCAGAGTGTTCTTTAGCTTCTTTGACTTTCAGAAGCACGGTGCCGGCAAATGTTTTGGCACCTCGTTCAGCGGGTTGTAAAAACCAACGCTTGGAAGAAAAAAGCGCTTCCGGAGAAGCGCTATAGGGCAAGACCTTGAACCAGCCTTTGATGCCCCAAGCATCTGCAATGCGCCCGACTTCGATGGCGTCCGCAGGAAGTTCTGCGGACTCAAGGTCCAGCGTCATTGCAATGCCTTTGTGCAATTAAGCCGCAGTTGTTTTAGCAGCTTGTTTGATCAAACGGATCACGGTAGGAGAGCATTGAGCGCCCACGCTGGTCCAGTGTGTCAAACGGTCTTGTGCAACGCGCAAAGTTTCGGCTTGACCTTTGGCGATTGGGTTGTAAAAACCAATGCGCTCGATGAAGCGGCCGTCGCGACGGTCGCGCTTGTCGGCTACAACAATGTTAAAAAACGGACGGGCTTTAGAACCGCCGCGTGAAAGTCGGATGACGACCATGATGAATCCTTCGGGTGGAAATTTTTTCAACGTTTGAGACACGCGCTAAGCCACCCGGCCTGCGACACGCTG
>CANCGU010000186.1 GCA_947377705.1 Comamonadaceae bacterium | reverse complement strand
ACGCCATTGAAAACATCGACATCGGCGGCCCCGCCATGGTGCGCTCTGCTGCCAAAAACTGGAAAGATGTGGGCATCGTCACCGACGCCAGCCAATACGCGGATGTGATTGCTGAACTCAAAGCTTCAAAGGCTCAAGGTCAATGCAAGTTGAGCGACAAACTGCGTTTCGCTTTGTCCGTGGCCGCGTTCAACCGCATCAGTCAATACGATGGCGCGATCAGCAACTACCTCTCCAGCGTGAACTTCGAAGCTGAAAAACTCAGCGAAGACTACGTGCCCGAGCGTGCCCAGTTCAGTGGCCAGTTCAACGAGCAATACGTCAAGGTGCAAGACCTGCGCTACGGCGAAAACAGCCACCAGCAAGCCGCTTGGTATCGCGACTTGTCCCCATCCGCTGGCTCGCTCGCCACCGGCGTGCAGCTGCAAGGCAAGGAGCTGAGCTACAACAACATCGCCGACGCAGACGCAGCATGGGAATGTGTGAAGAGCTTTGACACCTCAGCTTGCGTCATCGTCAAACACGCCAACCCCTGCGGCGTGGCCGTGGGTGCCAACCCGCTGGAGGCCTACAGCAAAGCTTTCCAAACCGACCCCACCAGCGCGTTTGGCGGCATCATCGCCTTCAACTGCCCCGTGGACAAAGCCGCTGCCGAAGCCGTGAGCAAACAGTTCGTCGAAGTGTTGATGGCCCCCGACTTCAGCGCTGAAGCGCTGGAAGTGTTCAAGAGCAAAGTCAATGTGCGTCTGATGAAGATCGCCTTGCCTGCCAACTACGGCGACGTGCGCAATGCGCTTGAAACCAAACGCGTGGGTTCAGGCCTGTTGCTGCAAAGTGCCGACAACCACGAACTGGCATTGGCCGACTTGAAGATCGTCACCGTCAAACAACCCACCCCTGAAGAGTTGAATGATTTGTTGTTCGCTTGGAAAGTGGCCAAGTTCGTCAAATCCAACGCCATCGTGTTCTGCAAAAACGGCATGACGATGGGCGTGGGCGCTGGCCAAATGAGCCGCCTCGACTCCGCCCGCATCGCCAGCATCAAGGCCGAAGCTGCGAAGCTCAGCCTGCAAAACACCGTGGTGGCCAGCGACGCCTTCTTCCCCTTCCGCGACGGCCTCGATGTGGTGGTGGACGCAGGTGCGACTTGCGTGGCTCAGCCCGGTGGCTCCATGCGCGACCCAGAAGTGATTGACGCCGCCAACGAACGTGGCGTGGCGATGGTGTTCACGGGTGTGCGTCACTTCCGTCATTGATCGCCCACATTGAACATTGACAACACCACAGCCGTTGCGCTGACGCAAGAGCCTGCAACCCTTAGCTTTGACCAGCTCGGCCTCAACGCCGAGTTGCAAAGCTCTGCAGCCCAAGCAGGCTTTACTTCACCTACACCTGTGCAGAGCGAAGCCATAGGCCATGTGCTCAAGGGCCGCGATGTGCTGGCCACTGCCCAAACAGGTTCTGGCAAAACGGCAGCCTATGTGCTGCCTGTGCTGCAGCTGCTCATGGCAACAGCCACCTTGCGTGACGATGCGCCTAAGAAGCGCATCACCCAAGTGCTGGTGCTCGTGCCGACGCGCGAACTCGCCACACAAGTGAGCGACGTGCTGCGCGACTTGGCGCGACCCCTCACTCAGTCCATCAAGGTGGGTACCGTATTTGGTGGTGTGTCCATCAACCCGCAAATGATGAGCCTGCGCAGCGGTGCCGATGTGGTGGTGGCTACGCCGGGGCGTTTGCTCGACATCGTGGATCACAACGCCTTGAACTTGGGCCAAGTTCAGCACCTTGTGTTGGACGAGGCTGACCGCTTACTCGACCTCGGCTTTGCCGAAGAATTGCAACGCGTCTTGGCGCTACTGCCTGCAAAACGACAAAACCTGTTGTTCAGCGCGACCTTTGAGCCAGCGGTGCAAACCTTGGCCGAGGCGCTGTTGCACGATCCTGCGCGTATCACCATCGCCAACACTGAGGCGCACGCGCCCGACATCGCGCAACGCGCCATTCAGGTGGACGAAAAAAGCCGCACAGCTTTGCTACGTCACCTCATCAAAACCCATGCGTGGAAGCGTGTGCTGGTCTTCGTCGCTACGCGCTACGCGTGTGAGCATGTGGCCAACAAGCTCTACAAAGCGGGCGTATTTGCCACGGCGTTTCACGGCGAGATGAGCCAAGGCGCACGCCAAGACGTGCTGGCCGAATTCAAAGAAGAACGCTGGGAAGTGGTGGTCACCACCGACCTCGCCGCACGCGGCATTGATATTGCCCAGCTGCCCGTGGTCGTGAACTATGACTTGCCACGATCAGCCACCGACTACACCCATCGCATTGGCCGTACAGGTCGCGCTGGCGCGCATGGGGAGGCCGTGAGCTTTGTCACCGCCGCTACGCTGGCACATTGGATGCTGATTCAAAAACGTGCCCAAGTGCAGTTGTCACTCGAAGTGCTCGAAGGCTTCGAGCCGACCGAAGTACCGCCACCTGTGTCACCCCTCAACGATGGCACGGGTGGTATCAAAGGTAAACGCCCAAGTAAGAAAGACAAGTTGCGTGCGGCAGCGGCGGCAACAAAAGCAGAGCGACCAGAACCATCATGCGAATAAGCCCCCTGAAAAGGTGGCTTTTTTGTGGACGCTTGCGAGTCAACACAATCTAGTTATCAACGATCAATCGTTGTTGTCATCATCCAAGCCATCTAGCGCATGGCGTTCTTGGTATTCATGGGCTTCACCCGCTGTGCGCTTGGTGCGAACGCCGTGTTTGGCCAAAATTTCGACGTAAAACTGTTTGGCTTGGTTAGCCACTGCATCATCGATGCAGGTGATCACGTTGGCCAAGTGCACCACTTCGGCAGTGTCTTCGGTTAAGCCGAATTTGCAATCGAAGTCCCAAAAGTCGGCACCTTCGGGCAGATCACGACGGCGCTCACGCTTGAGGTATTTGCGAATGTCGTGCTTGATGGCTTCGAGCAAACGCTCGGGGTGCTTGCCTTCGACCTGGAGTTGGAATGTTTTTTTCATGAAAGTCCTTGTGGGGAAATACGCCCGAGAAGGACGAGAAGAGAGAAAGGGTTAAGGGGTAACGTTGTATTTCAGTTGAAATGCGATTGCGCCATGGACACGATCGCTGATGGAAGGGACGAAACTGACGTTCAACCCCAGCTGACGCCCCTCGAAAGCCACCGTGGGAACGAAGGCGGGAAACCAACCGCCGTCACGCATTCTCGGGTAACCATCAAAAGTACCGATGGCGGCGCCAGCTTTGAAGTGACCCGTTCTGAAAGGCATGGCATACAAACCCACATAGCGTGATGTGGCGCGGTCTGTATTTTCGAAGAAACCCGTGGTGAGTGAATATGTGTTGGTCAGCGATACCTCAACACCCAAGCCAGTGTTGACGTTGTTGAACCCCTTGTCACGGTCTAAATGGCGTGAATAAAACCCGGGGTTGAGCCAAACGTCAGCCAATGTCACAGGCGATGCCAAAGCGATGAAGCACGCGAGCAAAAGTTGTTTCATAGCTGCGCAAAAACCTCCGCGGCCACAGCGACGGTTTGCGCAATGTCAGCGTCGGTGTGGGCCGCGCTCACAAAGCCAGCTTCGTACAAGGCGGGCGCGATGTACACCCCGCGGTCGAGCAAGCCGTGGAAGAGCTTGTTGAATTTGGGGCTGTCACTGGTCATGACCTTGGCGTAGTTTTGTGGCAACTCGGGCAACAAGAAAAAGCCAAACATGCCGCCTTGGCAATCGGCGCTGAAAGGCACGCCAGCTCGGGCGGCTGCACCTGTGAGGCCATCTACCAAGCTTTGTGTACGCGCACTCAGTGCATCAAAGAAGCCGGGCTTGGCAATTTCGCGCAAGGTGGCCAAGCCGCAAGCGGTGGCCACCGGGTTGCCGCTGAGGGTGCCTGCTTGGTACACGGGGCCTGTGGGGGCCAACTGCTGCATGATGGCGCGCGGGCCACCAAACGCGGCCAGTGGCATGCCGCCACCAATGACTTTGCCCAGCACGGTGACATCGGGTTGGAAGCCGGGAATGAGTTTGGCGTACACGCTTTGTGCACTGCCCAATGCCACGCGAAAACCGGTCATCACTTCATCAAACACAAGCAGCGCGCCGTATTCGTTGCACAGCTCGCGGCAGCGTTTCATGAAGGGCACAGACGCACGCACAAAGTTCATATTGCCTGCGATGGGTTCAATCATCACGCAGGCGAGGTCTTTGCCGTGCCGCTGGAAGGCTTCTTCGAGTTGTGCGATGTTGTTGTATTCCAGTACCAGTGTGTCACGCACTACTTCAGGCGGCACGCCTGCGCTGGTGGGGTTGCCAAACGTGGCAAGGCCCGAACCGGCTTTGACCAGCAAGGCATCGGCGTGGCCGTGGTAGCAGCCTTCAAACTTGATGAACTTGTTGCGGCCCGTGGCACCGCGCGCCAAGCGCAAGGCGCTCATGCCAGCTTCGGTGCCTGAACTGACCAAGCGCACCATCTCCATAGAGGGCACATGCTTCAAAATTTCTTCGGCCAGTTCAATTTCTCGCTCTGTGGGGGCACCAAACGAGAAGCCGTCGAGGGCCGCTTTTTGTACAGCTTCGAGCACCTTCACGTTGCCGTGGCCCAAAATCATGGGGCCCCAAGAGCCGATGTAGTCGATGTACTTTTGGCCATTGGCATCCCAAAAGTAAGCACCTTGGGCGCGTTGCACAAAACGGGGTGTGCCGCCCACCGCGCGAAACGCGCGTACAGGTGAGTTCACGCCGCCGGGGATGACTTGGGCTGCACGGTCAAACAGGGTTTGGTTCAAATCGGTCATGGTCTTCTAGGTCTCAATGTTTGGTTTCGTGGCGTGGCAACGAAAAATCTTCGGCAGTGGCGGGCAGACCGTCGGTCTGTTCGCTGTCTGGGCCGTCTTCGTCGGCTTCGGCCCAAAATAGTCGGTCGGGAAGCACGTGGCCCATGCCTGGACGAAAGCCACTGTTGAGGCTTTGATCGAGGTAGTTCAGTGCTTCGCGCGTGGCCAGCTCTAGGTCGGTGCCTGAGGCCAACACGGCAGCCAATGTAATGCTGAGGGTGTCGCCTGCGCCAGAGAACACCGCGTCAAAACGCTCAAAGCGCTCGCTCACCATCACAGTATGAGCGGTGGCCAAGGCGTTTTCGATGTGTTGGTCGGGATGGTTGATGCCGGTCACCAGCACATAGGGCACGCCCACTTCGGCAGCGGCGCGTGCAATGTCACGTGGACTGGGGCTTTTTTCGTTGCTCCAATCGGGCAGCAGCCAACGCCACAAGGTGGTGTGGTTGCCCAACAGCACTGTGGTTTGGGGCAGTATGAGTTCGCGAAAGGCGTCTAAGTAAGCGTCAATTTTTTC
>CANCGU010000185.1 GCA_947377705.1 Comamonadaceae bacterium | reverse complement strand
CTGGGGTCGATGGTGATGCGTTTGACCTCATGCTTGCAGGTCATCAAGACCTTGACCAAACCAGCGCCAGATTCGCCTGTGACTTCGACGAAGGCCAGCTCTTCTTGTGCTTTTTTGAGGTTTTCTTGCATGGCTTGGGCTTGCTTCATGAGGCCCGAGAGTTGTCCTTTGTTGAACATGGTGTCTTCCCTTTTACAAAACTAATAAAAACTTAAAGCGGCTTGATGCTGCCCGGCACGATTTTGGCGCCGTAATCTCGCATCAAACTTTGAACATATGGGTCGTTGAGGATGATGGCCTCAGCTCCTGCTTGACGCTGTGCAGCGGCGGCGGCATTGCGCTTGGCGGGGCTGTCTTGCACGCGGCCCACTTCAACGGTGAGGCGCACGGGATAGCCGGCCGTCGCCAATGCCGTTTGCAAACGCTCACGGCTCATGGTGCTGTTGAGTGACTCACGCTCCACACGCAGCATCCATGTGTCGGTGTCACGCGCCACCAACTGGGATTGCAAACCCAACTCGCGCACCAAAGCGTTGATGGTTTCGGCGGCAGACATGTCCATCACCAATTTGTGCCAAAACTCACCGTCGGGCGTGGCCACAATTTGTGGCACCTCGGTGGTGGGTATTTGCGGCTCAAGCACAGCACTTGGCTCGGCTTGTTGGCGCACCGGCATGGCCACCACAGCGGCATCTGAGTCGTGGTCGTAGCTCGGGCTGTCTGCGCCATCTGGATCGTAGCTTGGGTCGTCTTCCCAAGGGGCAACTTCACGCGGCCGCATGTCGCGCACGGGCAAAGCTTGTACGGTAGCGGCGGGTTGTGGCTCAGGTGGAGCCAGTTGAACGGGCGCTGGCGGCACTTGTGCTGCAGGTGGTTGAGTCACCCGCTGAACAGCTGCTGGCGCTGGAGTTGCGCGTTGAGGATTAATTAGAGTTTTTTTTTCAGCCGAAGCCTGAGGCTTGAACGCCAACAAGCGCAGCAGCACCATGGTGAGCGCGGCATATTCGTCTGGGGCCAAGCCCAGCTCTTGGCGACCATGCAAACTCAAGCTGTAAAGCAGCTGGATTTCGTCAGGCGGCATCACACCGGCCAAGCGCGCCATCTCGGCTGCTTCTGGGTCTGAAGCGTCTGCTTCGGCCATGTCGGGCACGGCTTGCAACACAGCCATGCGTTGCAAGACCATCGACATGTCTTCGAGTGTGGCGGCGGCACTCAGGCCATTCAAGCGCAAGGCTTCAGAAGTTTCCACCACTGATTTGCCATCGCTGTGGGCCAGCGCCTCAATCAAACGGAAAACATGCGAGCGATCGGCACTGCCCAGCATTTGGCGCACGGCAGCTTCTTGCAATTGGCCACCGCCGTAGGCGATGGCTTGGTCGGTCAAACTGAGGGCATCGCGCATCGAACCGCGGGCTGCACGGGCCAGCAGGCGCAAGGCTTGTGGCTCAGAAACGATGTTTTCTTGGCCCAACACATGGCCCAAGTGCTCCAACACGGTTTCTGGCGCCATGGGCCGCAGGTTGAACTGCAAGCATCGCGACAACACAGTGACCGGCACTTTTTGCGGGTCGGTGGTGGCGAGCACAAATTTCAAATATTCGGGTGGCTCTTCTAGCGTCTTCAACATCGCATTGAACGCGGTGTTGGTGAGCATATGCACCTCGTCAATCATGAAGACTTTGAAGCGGCCTTGCACGGGTTTGTACACGGCTTGCTCTAGCAAGCTTTGCACTTCGTCCACCCCACGGTTCGAGGCGGCATCTAGCTCGGTGTAATCCACAAAACGTCCGGCGTCGATATCGGTACACGCTTGGCACACACCGCACGGATTCGCGGTAATGCCACCCGTGCCATCCACGCCTTGGCAATTGAGCGATTTGGCCAGCACGCGCGACACCGTCGTTTTGCCCACGCCGCGTGTACCCGTGAACAAATAAGCATGGTGCAAACGCTGGGTGGTCAGGGCGTTGGTCAGCGCCTGCACGACGTGCTCTTGCCCCACCATTTCCGTGAAGGTTTTAGGACGGTACTTGCGGGCGAGCACGAGGTAGGACATAAGCGTCAGATTCTAAAGTCTAAAGCGAGCGCCACTCTTGAATGAGGCGCATGGTGTTGATACACCATCGAAACAGTTTTGATCTGTCAGAGTTGAAAAACGCGCTTGTGTCCTACAATTGAGTTCGACGGGCCTTCCCACATGGTGAAGCGGCCAACTGGGTCAGGCGGGGAACCGAGCAGCCCTAACTGTGGAGCCAGTGCTGGGGTCAAGGTCCGTCACCTTCTTTCACGACACGAAGGCGATTCGAATATGGCAACGAGGAGGTTTTCCTGCAACAAAAGCGCCGTTATTTGCTTGATCGCAAGTTGTTTATCGGCCTGTTCTAGTTGGTTGCCGAAGGCTGAGAATGAGTCTTTCTATTTCCAGACTTTTGACCAAGCTCGGTTTGCCATTGAATCACTCGTGCCATTGCAGAGTAATTTAAAAGATTTAGTTGGGCTGAAATTAGATCCCCAACACCAGCCAAACACTGTCATTTTGTCGTTTGCCGACATCTCTAAAAAGTTCGTTGGAAGCGGCGTCCTCTCCAAGGAAGATTTAGGACCTGGTGTGTCAACTTGCCTCGCCGCCAGAGATGCATGCAGAGGCTGGGACCTGAATATTTCAAAAATTGACAAAAAAAGAACAGGGGCGTTCTTTCCTGACTTCATCAATTACCGCCGCAGGACTGAGACAACAGGTTGGCGGTTTAACGCCTTGATACTCATCGTGGATGATGTGGTGGTTTATAGGTCATGGGGCGGTCAGCCCGATGTGTATGAGATTGACCATCAAAAGAACCCACTTGGACCTTTACAAGACATAGGGCCAGCGATCATCAACACACATTGAAGCCCCTGGGTCGGAGAGCTTCTTTTTTTCTTTTGGCACTCAAGAAATGCTCAACCCGTGCCGATAAGGTGGTATGGCCGAAGAAATGACAGAAGCAAAACCAGACGTGATACCGAGCGCCCCCGAAGTGCCCGAAGCGGCTGCGACGCCCTCAGAACCTAAAACGCCGGATGCCATCCAGCCTTTCATAGACACAGCCTATGAGGCCACCCAGCACCAAGTTGAAAGTACTGAGTTAGACAAGTTTTTACGGGCGCACATCAAGACCTTCCGCGAAGAGTGGGAGAACTGGTCCAACGGTGCCAAGTCCGTTTACATCCACATGATGACAGCGCAACTGCTACAGCGTAAGGCCGCCGCCATTCAAATCGGTTTGGGGCATGCGTTCAAGCTTCCTCAACCCTCCGCACAAACCGATCTCATGGCGTCCCTACAACGCACGCAGGCCAAGCCCGCCAAACGGTACCCGGCCATCGACATCCCACGCAAATTGCGCAGCTCTATTTCTTAATCGTTTTGGCAGACAAATAGTCGGCAAGACTCGCATTGCTGCGAGTCCCCTTGCGATTGCTGTCACTGGCAATCGCGCCACGAATTTGCTTGATCAACAAGCCTTTGACATCCCCGTTGAGCGCTTTGATTCGCAATTCGATGTAACGGATTTGTGCTTTAGTTTTGTCCAGCTTGGACTCGGACATGGCTTGGAGCCACAAACCATCATCGCGTTTGCCCGCCTCAAGCTCACGCAACACCAGGGTGCGAACCATGTTGGACGACGAATGAGGCATGAACGACTCCGAAAAACTAAGAGTGCTTCAATTCTGCCAGTTCAAGTAGTAAATTAAACAAATTCACAAACGAGATCACGTCTATGCCCGAATTGTTTGGTTCTGATGCCTACGCCCCCAAAGAGATTGCCACCAAAGTAGAAACGGTAGGCGTCGCCAAAGCACATATGACCACCCTGCCCTTGGTGATGCTGGGCTTGTTAGCGGGCGCCTTCATTGGCTTAGGTGGGATGTTTTTCGTCATCGTGAAATCGGACGCCAGCCTCAGCTTTGCCGCCAGTCAATTACTGGGTGGTTTTGTGTTTTGCTTAGGCCTGATCTTGGTGATCATCGCTGGGGCCGAGTTATTCACGGGCAACAACTTGCTGGCCATGGCCTGGGCCGATGGGCAAATCACCACCCATGAAGTGCTGCGCAATTGGCTGTGGGTGTGCGCGGCTAACTTTGTGGGAGCCACAGGGTTGGCGCTGCTCGTGTATCTCAGTGGTCACACCCATCTGAATGGTGGTGCGATTGGGGCGACGGTATTAAAAATCGCACTCGCTAAGCAAAATCTCGTGTGGCATGAGGCGTTTTTCAGAGGCGTGTTGTGCAATGTGTTGGTGTGCATGGCGGTATGGATGGCCATGGCCGGCCGCAGCGTGATGGACAAAGTCATTGCCATCATCTTCCCAATTACCGCGTTTGTGGCCGCGGGATTTGAGCACAGCATTGCCAATATGTATTTCATGCAGCTCGGGCTGATCATTCAATATTTCGAACCGGCCACGGCGGGCAGCGCGCTCAGCATTGCGGGCCTATTTGGCAACTTAGTGCCTGTGATTTTGGGCAATTTGGTGGGCGGGAGCGTGTTTGTCGGCTTGGTGTACCACTTGATTTATCGCGTGGCGGCGACAGCGTCACCCAGTCCTACCCATTGATTGAAAAGCGTTAATCGTCGGTGGCGGCGTTCATCGCCTCCACCATGCCTTGCAACAAGGTTTCGCCTTCGTGTGCGCCAGACAAGCCCACTTGGCGATTGAAGATGAAAAATGGCACGCCAGTGATGCCCATCTCGCGGGCCGCTTTGTCGCTGTCAATGGTTTGGCTGTGCAAGGCAGCATTTTGCAAATGCTGTTTAGCCAAGACTCGGTCCATCCCCGCTGACTCGGCAATATCGATCAACACCGAGGCCTCGGTCAAATCGCGTGCCTCAATGAAATACGCTTTGAAAAGGGCTTCCACCATTGCGTCTTGCGCCATGCCAGGTTCTGAGACTGCAATCAAACTGTGCGCCACCACGGTATTA
This sequence comes from Comamonadaceae bacterium, assembly GCA_947377705.1. The sequence goes on along the minus strand of CANCGU010000185.1, from coordinate 447 downwards.
GGCTGGCGACTGATGCGATCAAACGCAAATGCAAGCCCCACTTCTTTGCCCACAGCGGCCACGCGTTCATAGGGGCTGTTGGCTGCATCACCAAATTTGTTTTTGACATAGTCAGCGCGAGGCATGCCCTCGGGCGACATGTCGGGATTGAGTTGAAAGGTATGCCAGCGCACCTCGGGCTCCACATCGGGGTACTGAATTGCCAAAAGTGCCAGCGCACGCTCCAAACGCCGTTTGCCGATATAGCACCAAGGACAAACAACATCGGACACAACATCAATGGTGAGAGTTTTCATAGGGGTACTTGGTTTCTGCCACAATGCCCCAACTGTATCTCTATCGCCAATTGAAAGAGGAAATAAACCATGGCCAGCGATTTGATCAAACACATCACCGACACCAGCTTCGAAGCAGACGTTTTACAAGCTGACAAACCCGTGTTGGTGG
>CANCGU010000184.1 GCA_947377705.1 Comamonadaceae bacterium | reverse complement strand
GCCAGGCGCACTTTGCCCGCTTCCATGGGGCCACCCGACACAAAGATGACGGGAATGTTCAGGCGCATGGCGGCCATCAACATGCCGGGGGTGATCTTGTCGCAGTTAGAGATACACACGATGGCGTCGGCACAGTGGGCGTTGACCATGTACTCGACCGAGTCGGCAATGATGTCGCGGCTCGGCAGTGAATAAAGCATGCCGTCATGGCCCATGGCAATGCCATCGTCCACGGCGATGGTGTTGAACTCTTTGGCCACACCGCCTGCGGCCTCAATCTCGCGCGCCACCAGTTGGCCCAAGTCCTTCAGATGGACGTGGCCGGGCACGAACTGGGTAAAAGAGTTGGCAATGGCGATGATGGGCTTTTGAAAATCGTCATCCTTCATACCAGTGGCGCGCCACAAAGAGCGGGCACCCGCCATGTTGCGGCCAGCGGTGGAGGTCTTGGAACGGTAAGCAGGCATGTGTGGGGCTCCGGTCAGAAAAACATCAAAAAAACTTGGCTGATTATCGCCCACACACAGGCAGCTGTGCGTGCAAGCGCGCCTATCTAGAGCGCCGAACAAGGCCAAGTCGACTGGGTCGCCTTGGACGCCGCGATAAACTGGTCGCCTGCCAACCATTCATCGACCTTCAGAGGCATCGACATGAAAAAAAATCTTCTTTTATTGGCGATGCTGTCTGTCGCTGGTGCGTCTACCCCCGCTTGGGCAGACCAAGCGCTGGCCACAGCCAAAAACTGCATGGCCTGCCACGCGCTGGATAGAAAGCTGGTGGGCCCCGCCTACAAAGACGTCGCGGCCAAATACGCGGGCGACAAATCTGCCGTGGACAAGCTGGCCAGCAAAATTCAAAAAGGTGGCGCAGGCGTGTGGGGCCCCGTGCCCATGCCGGCCAACACCCAAGTGAGTGAGGCAGAGGCGAAGAAACTGGCCGCTTGGGTGTTGACCATCAAATAAGTCACCGCAACCCGCTGCAAGCATTCCGACAGGGGCTTTGAGTAAACTCAGCCGCTGTTTTTACCTCTGGCCTTTTTCAGGACTTCATCCATGACCACGATCCGCCAAAACGACTTGATTGAATCGGTCGCCGCCGCTCTGCAATACATCAGCTACTACCACCCTGCTGACTTCATTTCGCACTTGGCCAGCGCCTACGAGCGCGAGCAAAGCCCTGCGGCCAAAGACGCCATCGCGCAAATCTTGACCAACAGCAAGATGAGCGCTTATGGCCACCGCCCGATTTGCCAAGACACCGGCATCGTCAACGTGTTCTTGAAAGTGGGTATGGATGTGCGCTGGGAAGGCTTTACCGGCAGTTTGGAAGACGCCATCAACGAAGGCGTGCGCCGTGGCTACAACCACCCCGACAACATGCTGCGCGCCTCGGTGGTGGATGACCCTCAGTTCGCCCGTAAAAACACCAAAGACAACACCCCCGCCGTGATCTTCACGCAAATCGTGCCCGGCAACAAAGTGGACGTGACCGTGGCGGCCAAGGGCGGCGGCAGCGAGAACAAATCGAAGATGTACATGCTCAACCCCAGCGACAACATCGTCGATTGGGTGCTCAAGACGGTGCCTACCATGGGCGCGGGCTGGTGCCCGCCGGGCATGCTGGGCATCGGCATTGGCGGCACCGCTGAAAAAGCCGTGCTCATGGCCAAAGAAAGCCTGATGGACGACCTAGACATGTACCAATTGCTGGAGAAATCCAGCAAAGGTGCCTCACTCACACAAGTCGAAGAACTGCGTTTGGAGCTCTACCACAAGGTCAACGCCCTCGGCATTGGCGCACAAGGCTTGGGCGGTTTGACCACGGTGCTCGATGTGAAAATCAAGATGTACCCCACGCACGCGGCCAGCAAGCCGATTGCGATGATCCCCAACTGCGCAGCCACACGCCACGCCCACTTTGTGATGGATGGCTCAGGCCCCGTGTTCTTGGAAGCCCCGTCACTCGACCTGTGGCCCGATGTCAACTGGACACCCGACACACAAAAGAGCAAGCGTGTGGACCTCAACACCCTGACCAAAGAAGAAGTGGCGAGCTGGAAACCCGGCCAAACCATTTTGCTCAACGGCAAGATGCTCACTGGCCGCGACGCGGCACACAAGCGCATTCAAGACATGTTGGCCAAGGGCGAGAAGTTACCTGTGGACTTCACCAACCGCGTGATTTACTACGTGGGCCCTGTGGACCCTGTGGGCGACGAAGTGGTCGGTCCAGCCGGCCCCACCACCGCCACCCGCATGGACAAATTCACCGAAATGATGCTGGCCCAAACAGGCTTGATCTCGATGGTGGGCAAAGCCGAACGCGGCCCTACCGCCATTCAAGCCATCAAGAAGCACAAGTCGGCCTACCTCATGGCCGTGGGCGGCGCAGCCTACCTCGTTTCCAAAGCCATCAAACATGCCAAAGTGGTGGGCTTTGCTGACCTCGGCATGGAAGCCATTTATGAGTTCGACGTGGTCGACATGCCCGTGACTGTGGCGGTGGACTCTGGCGGCACCAGCGCCCACATCACCGGCCCAGCCGAGTGGGAAAAGCGCATTGCCACGGGTGAATTCAAAGGCATTGGCATCACAGCCAACTAAGCGTTAAGAGCGCCCAAAAAAAACCGGCGCTCTGCAAAGAGGCCGGTTTTTTTATTTCAGTGCAAGTGACGCGGCTTGCGGCCACCATGACCACCTGCCCCGTGGCCCCCATTGGAGCCGCGCGGAGGGCGGCCTAAATCCAGCGAGTTCACCAAGTTATCAAAGCGCTCAGAGAACAGTTTGTCAATCTCGTTGACCACGCCGCCCAACTCGGAACCATCAAAGTGACGCTCCATCAAATGAATCACGTCATTCACCAGCATGTCGCGTTGCGCTTGCATGATGTCGGCTGGCGTCGGCCCGACAAACAACATGATGAAGTCATCGCGTGAGTCTTGATCGCGCGACTCGTCTTCTTCGTCAAACTCGTTGTCATAGAAGGTCACTTCAATCGCAGCGCCCGCTGCCGTGAGCTCGTTCAAGCTCATGCACATCTCGTCCAAGCTTTGACGAAAGTCGTCATCACCGGGCACGGTCCAGCACATCTGCAAGGTGTGCTCTTCTGGGTTGAAACGAATGCCTGGCTCTTCGGGGTAAGCGCTGGTGGCGCCGTCTTCAAGAGACACGGCCCCGGCGTATTGCCACAAGGGGCGCAACGCATCTTGCAATTGAGCTAGGCCAACTTCTTGCTGCAAAGGGACCAGCCCATGCACATGAATTTCATACGCGGCGTTGTAGCGAGCCATGAAGAAACTCCTTGAAATGTACCGATGAAGGTGCCGAGACCTGTATCACATTTAAGCCTCTGAGGCTTATGGATACAGGACTTTCGAAAACCAACGTTTAAAACTGAACGACTTACAGCTTATTGTGCCATGTAAGTTCTAAAAATGACCTATTGCAGTGTTTCCTATTTGGCCTGTGATTACCCACTGCCGACACCTCCCTGAAGCAAACGAAACTGTATGGCCTTACTTTTCAGAATAGCCACGCAGCGCTGCTAAGTCACCATCAAATTCGAAAATAGATCGTTCGGTTGGCAAACTATCGATGCTTGCTTTGCAGCGGTTGCGGACGTCGGGTCATATGCGTCAGCTGTCTGCTTACGGCAAGTTGCGGATCTTGTCTATGACCGGTCTTGGGATGTCGGCTTGCACGATCTGGGGGACCTGGTTACCGACAGCACCTGTGCGAAAGCCGCTATGCGCAGCCTCGGCAGGGTTGGCGACCAGACAGTTGGCTTGGTCATTCACAAAGTGGCTTGCACATTACAAACTGGTACTCTGAGCCGCTTGACGATGAGCCCAATCCAACCAGATGGAAACGCAGGTAGCATGGTGAGTGAAGCAGCAGCTCAGGCGTACCCGAATCTGGAAACACCATGCTCATTGACAAACTGTTCCCTCAGGTCGTTGGCGGAAAGGCGCCGCTCAGGCAGTTGCTACTGGATGCGGCCGCTACATTCGGAATGACGACGCAGGAAGCTCAAACACTAGTCCAGTTGCTGCCTAGCCCGTTGATCGACTCCCCCGGCTTTCTGGACACGTCCACGGGCCTGTGGCGATACGAGTTTGGCGAGCCGTTCACTCTCGATGAACAGCTGATTTTTGGAACCCATATGTTCCTGCCGGTCAATGAACTGCTTTGGGCGACAGGGGCACTTACGCGATGGGTGCCGATAGGGAAACGCACTGCCTTTTTAGCGGCCTTGAACTGTCCTAGCAAGCACCCCGCCGCGTTGGCGGAGATGATGCCGGTCTGTCGCCTGCGGTTCTCTTTTGCTGTGGACTATGAGGTGCTTGGCTATGGGCCTGGAAACAGGACGGTGGATTGGGCGTTGCAAACGGGAGGCCGACTTGTCCTGATCGACGCGAAAAGCCGCACGTCAGACTTCATTCAGCAAGCGAGCACCGCCAGCCACAACGGTGAGATGCCGGCGCCTGAGCATGACCACAAGTTGATGTTCAAGAGTATCGAAGGCAAGTTCAACGCCGCTGATCCTGCTGTTCAGTTGCAGGGAGCCTGGATTTCAACGCACATCATGCAGAATCGGGTTGAAATCGACAATGCTTTCGCCGCCCTGGATCCGGCGAAAGTTCACTTCGCAATGTTCGGGGATTGGCGGTCCGATATCAGTCTTTTGGTGCGTCGCGAGGCGGATCGCCAATTCCTGCTGGACCTTTTTAACGTCACGCTGTCGAACCGGTTTTTCTTCCAACCATGATGGATCTTCGGCCCCCGTTGGCTTTTGCTTTGAACTTCGTAAATGAATCAGCCATTACACCGCGAGCCCTTCAGTCCCGATGACTTCTATCGGGCATTCGGAATAGCGATTCTCGTCTGGCAATTCGTTGAGTCGCAGTTGTTCCGCTTCTACTTCAGCATCCATGAACCTGATGCTTTGAACAAGGCTGGCATAGAGTTTTACGGCAAGCATTCCTTTGGCCCAAAACTCTTACTCGTTCACAAGCGTGCACTCGCACGCTTGGCTAGCGAAAGGCTTGCGGAATGGAACATCATTCACGATGAACTGGCTGCAGCGTCTATGGATCGCAACGCGCTTGCCCATTTGACAGCCGTCGCCGACTTCCAGTCAGACAATACATTGAGCTTGGCACTTGCTCCAAGCATCTATGTGCCGCAAGCTTTGGTTAAGACCAAGAAGAAGTACGACACGGCGGAGTGCGAACGTCTCGCCAATTCGTTTGAAGACTTGGCGAGAAGGCTGGAAGTCTTCACGCGATGCTGGCCAGCATCAGATCAAACTGTGTCTGGCATGGGCGTCTGAAGACCGCTTTGCGGCAGCGAGTTTGGCCAAACAGAAATCAGCATTGGGTCGGCTACGGCCCATCGATGACCGTGGCCTTATGGCCGCTCCCAGCCTA
>CANCGU010000183.1 GCA_947377705.1 Comamonadaceae bacterium | reverse complement strand
GCTGCTGTGCGCTTCAACGATATTCCCAGTGACAACCTCTTTGTGGCGGGCGAGATGATGTCTGGCAACGTTTTAGGCAAGGGTTACACCGCCGGCGTAGGCATGTCCATTGGCACAGCGTTTGGTCGCATCGCAGGCACGCAAGCCGCCCACGCAGCGTTGCTCACAAAAGGAGCGCGACATGCAAACGCTTGAGGCCCTCACCCGCGACGCTCGGGCTCTGGCCAACGGCGACATGGCGCTGTCTGCCCCAGAGACAGAGGTGGCGCGACAGCTGCAAATATGCAATGCCTGCCGCTATTGCGAAGGGTTTTGCGCCATGTTCCCCGCGATGACGCGTCGCTTGGCATTTGACAAAGCCGACATCCATTACTTGGCCAATCTGTGCCACAACTGCGGCGCGTGTTTGCACGCCTGTCAATATGCTCCGCCACACGAGTTTGCAGTCAATGTGCCGCAAGCCATGGCGCAAGTGCGCGGCCAAACTTACGCCGATTACGCATGGCCTCCTGCCTTAGGTGCGCTCTACAAGCGCAATGGCCTCACTTTGTCACTGACTTTGGCTGCGGGCTTGTCGCTGTTCTTACTGCTCGCACTGCAAATGAATGGCACCTTGTGGGCGACCCAACTGCCGGGCAACTTCTACAACGTGTTTCCGCACAACCTGTTGGTCGGTTTGTTCGCTCCCGTGTTCTTGTTTGCTGCCCTGGCCTTGAGCTTAGGGGTGCGACGGTTTTGGCGTGACATCACCCCCGCCACCAGCGGTGCGGCGGTGACCTCACCGGCAGCCAGTGAAACCACTCAAGACGTGTTGCGTCTGAAATACCTCGATGGTGGACATGGCGAAGGCTGTAACAACGAAGACGACGCGTTCACGTTGTCACGCCGTCGCGCGCACCACCTCACTTTTTACGGGTTCATGCTCTGCTTTGCAGCCACCAGCTTGGCAACGGTTTACCACTATGCCTTCGGATGGATAGCGCCTTACGACCTCCCCAGTTTGCCCAAAATATTGGGTGCGCTCGGCGGCGTGAGTTTGTTGTTGGGCACGGCGAGCCTGTTCAAGCTCCATCTGCAACGCCACCCCATGCACGGCGATGCGGCGCAAAAGCCGATGGACTTGGGTTTTATCGCCCTGCTGTTTTTCACCAGTCTGAGTGGTTTGGCCTTGTGGCTGGGTCGCGGCAGCGCCGTCTTACCTGTGTTGTTGGCCATTCATTTGGGGGTGGTGATGGCCTTGTTTGCCACCCTGCCCTACGGCAAGTTTGCACACGGTATTTTTAGAACGGCCGCGTTGCTACGCTATGCCGTTGAAAAACGACAACCCAACCCACTCGGTTTGGGCAGCGAGTAATTTGAAAGGGACAACCCATGAAAAAACGTAACTTCCTCCGCACCTGCACATTGCTCGCATTGGGCGCATCGGTTTTGGCTGCACACGCCCAAGAATTCCCACCTAAAAAAACCATCACCATGGTGGTCGGCTTTGCAGCTGGCGGTGCAGCGGATACTGCGGCGCGCATCATCGCCAGAAAATTGGGCGAAAACATCGGGGCGTCAGTGGTCATTGACAACCGAGGCGGTGCAGGCGGCAACATCGCCCACCAATTTGCAGCCAATGGTCCGACCGATGGCAGCACAATTTTGTTTGGCTCGGTAGGCCCGCTCACCATCGCACCGCACATGATGAAGTTGCCCTACGACCCCGTCAAAGACCTCTCACCCATCACCATGGGTGTGAACTTTCCCAACGTGTTGGTGGTGCATGCAGGCACAGGCATCAAGACCTTTCCCGAATACATCGCCTACGCCAAAAAGAATCCTAAAAAACTCGATTACGCCTCCACAGGCCCTGGCTCCGCCTCGCACCTTGCCGGTGAGTTGCTAGACGATATGGCCGGCATCGAAACGGTGCACGTTCCTTACAAAGGCGGGGCACCTGCGTTACAAGATTTGTTGGGCGGGCGCGTGGCCGCCTACTTCTCGACGTACTCGACCTCACAGGCCTACATCGACAACGGCAAACTTATTCCCTTAGCCAGCACGGGCGCGCAACGCTTGAAGTCATTGCCAAAAATTCCCACCGTGGCGGAATCAGGCTATCCCGGCTTCAGCGCCACAAATTGGTATGCCTTTGTGGCTTCATCCAAAGTACCTGCTGCGACCTTGGACCGATGGAACACCGAGCTTGTGAAGGTGTTGAAGTCGCCCGATGTGGTCGATCAGCTCAACAGCCACGGACTGACCCCGCAACCCGGTACACGCGATGAACTGGCTAAGTACATCGCCAAAGAGTCAGCAACATGGGGCCGTGTGATTCGTGAACGAAAAATCACTGGCGAATAAAACAAAAAACTAACAGAGACAACATATGACATTTACACCCCACAACATCACCCGCCGCCTGCTGCTGCTTGGCCTTGGCTTATTCCTAGCCGCATCACAAGTTGCGCACGCCTCAGAAATTCGCGTCATCACCTCAGGCGCGTTCACAGAGGCTTATAAAAAGCTTGTGCCTGAGTTTGAAAAACAAACGGGTCATAAAGTCATCAGCTCTTTTGGCGCATCCGTGGGCAATGCCCCAGACGCCATTCCTACTCGGTTTTCGCGTGGTGAGAAATTTGACTTGATTATTTTGTCGGATGGAGGCTTAGAGGCGATGATCAAAAAGGGGAATGTCATCCCCGGCAGCCGTGTAGACCTCGTACGTTCACAAATTGGCGCAGCTGTTCGCAAAGGCACGCCAAAGCCCGACATCAGCACGGTGGAGGCTTTGAAACAAACCTTGCTCAATGCCAAGTCGATTGCCTACTCGGCCAGCGCGAGTGGCACCTATTTGTCGACAGAGTTATTTCCCAAACTCGGCGTGGCTGAGCAGCTCAAAGAGACAGCCAAGAAAATCATGAGCGAACGCGTGGGCGCTGTCGTGGCACGGGGCGATGCTGAGCTGGGTTTTCAACAAGTGAGCGAGTTGATTTACTTCAAGGAGCTGGACTTCATTGGCACCTTGCCCGAATCTGTGCAGCAAACCATTTTCTTTTCCGCAGGCTTGGTGGAAGGTTCGACCGAACAAGAGACAGCCAAACAACTGATTCGTTTCTTCCAATCCCCCGAAGTCGCTGAAACGATTCGTCAAACCGGTGTAGACCCCGTCGCCGCCCGATAATGGGGGCATGACTGCTGCACCTCACACCTCATCTTCTGGCGCCCCCCTCAAAGGGGTGCGCGTTCTCACCCTCGCTTTGAACCTGCCAGGCCCAGCCGCTGTGATGCGGCTGCAGGGCATGGGCGCCAAGTGCACCAAACTCGAACCGCTCGCGCCTCGTGGCATAGGCACGGCAGACCCGATGGGCATCTACAAGCCTGCCGCCTACGAGGTGATGCACAAAGGCATGAACGTGTTGCAAGCCGATTTGAAATCTGAGCGCGGCCAAGCGGCACTGCACAAACAATTGGCGCAAACCGACGTACTCATCACCTCCTTCCGCCCCTCAGCGTTGGTCAAACTCGGTTTGGCTTGGAAAGCGTTGCACAAGCGCTACCCTGCTTTGTGTGTGGTGAGCATTGTGGGAGCCCCAGGCGAACGGGCCGAAGAAGCTGGCCACGACTTGACCTACCAAGCCGACAGCGGCTTGGTCAACGGCCTTGAAATGCCCGCCAGCCTGTATGCCGACATGGGTGGGTCGTTGTTCACCACCGAAGCCGTGTTGCAAGCGCTGCTGTTGCGCCAACGCCCAGGCAAAGCACATGGCCAGGGTGTTTTTCACGAAGTCGCGTTGTGCGATGCGTCTTCATACCTCGCCTTGCCTCGCACATGGGGCCTCACGGTACCCAGTGGCGATGTGGGCGGCGCGCATGCAGGCTACAAGGTCTACCCCTGCAAAAATGGACGCGTGGCCGTAGCGGCCTTAGAGCCACACTTTGCGGCGCGTTTGTGCGAGGCTGCAGGCTTGCCCAAACTAGCCTCAACGCAAATGCATAAGCGCAGCACGCATGAAGCGATTGCCCAGTTTTTGACCACACAAACACGCGCACAGCTCGACAAGCTGGCGAGCAGCAAAGACATTCCACTGCACACGCTGCCGCGTTAAATCCCGTTCGTATGAGCGGCGTTCACTTAATTCAAGTGACGCAATGGGTGCGCAGACGCAGGCCAAGGACTTTCAAAAAATGGCTGCACTATCTCGGGAGTCACATCGGCAATACGCGCAGGCTGCCATTTTGGGGCATGGTCTTTATCCACGGCTAAAGCACGAATACCTTCCACCGTTTCGCTACGCACACCTCTGCGTGACAGGTGGTCGGTCTGAAAACAATGCCGCACCAAGTCGCGCTCCATGCGCAGGTCTTGCGACAGTGTCATGTGGCGCCCGCGTCGAATTTGCTCTAGCGTGACGCACAGCATCAAGGGTGATTGATGGTGCAAGGCTTTCAAGGTTTGGACTGACCACTCATCGGTACCTTGCAAGGCCTGCTCAATGGCCGCAACGGTCGCCAAACCGAACACCGTATCTATCGGCGCGTTGTGCCATACCGGTATCGCAGCCATGGTTTGCCCCGTACTGGCTTTGCTTTGTTCGCGCAACCAAGCCACGACAGCCTCGCCACTGGCCCAGTCTTGCTGACGCAAAACATCCCACAGCGCAGGTAATTCGGAAGAATTTACACACACATCGGCCAAGCCCGCATGCAACGATTCACCACCACGCAGCACATGGCCTGTCAGCGCCAAATACTCCCCCAGATGACCAGGACAACGGCTTAAAAAATAGCCCCCTCCCACATCGGGAAACAAACCAATGTGCGTCTCGGGCATGGCCATTTTGGTTCGCTCCGTCACCACCCGCAAAGCCGCGCCTTGACTGATGCCCATGCCACCGCCCATGACGATGCCATCCATCAAAGCGATGTAAGGCTTGTTGTAGTTTTGAATCAAATGGTTGAGGCTGTATTCCTCGGTGAAGAAATCTTCCAAGGTGGCATCACCGCTCAGGGCGGCTTGATGGAAGTAACGAATGTCACCACCTGCACAGAATGCGCCAAAGGGCCCTTCTTTGTTGCTACCGCGAACCACCACCGCTTGGATGCGACTATCGTCTTGCCACTGCTGCAACACATGGTGAAGTTCACGCACCATGGCCAACGACAAAGCGTTCAACGCTTTGGGGCGATTCAGCGTGATGAACCCTAAATCACCAACGCGCTCGGAGTGAACCTCAGGGGTGTAAGTTGACATGCGCAAATTCTCCTCGTAAAAAAGCCGAGGTCACGACCTCGGCTTTGATGCAATACCTGTGCTTACTTGTTGCGCTTACGCTCGTGCTCTTTCAAGTAGCGCTTACGCAGACGCACGCTCTTAGGCGTGATTTCAACCAACTCGTCGTCTTCGATGAATTCCACACCGTACTCCAGCGTCAAATCGATAGGAGGCGTGATCTTGATCGCGTCTTCT
>CANCGU010000182.1 GCA_947377705.1 Comamonadaceae bacterium | reverse complement strand
GCTCTCCTCATGAGAATCGCTGGAATGAGCGAGGGCGAGCGATGATGTATTGGGTCCCATGAGGGAAAATTGTATACATTGAACCCTGATTTACATCAAATAAATTGGATTTATAGGGTATATCCTATGTTTTTTGTATCCAATACAGACCTCTACCCTTGGATCAACAACTCAAACCATGCGTTGCGGTTTTGGATTTTCCAGCCCAGCTCCGTCAGGCTGAGCGTGTCAATGATCACGCCAACTTGATGTGTCGGATCTGCCAATCGCCCTTGGGGGGTCAAATCGCGATGCTTGTGACTGGCATATAGCAACACTTTGCACCGTGATTCAGCCATGCCCGAATCCGAAAACGTCACTTGATGGTTGCAAACCAAGTGATGGGTGATTCGATTCGGGTCTTTGCTCATGTATGCTGCAAGAATTTCTGAACGCCCTCGCAGCAAAGCGCCACCAGGGCGAACCAACGTGGCATCTTCCGTGAACAGGGCGACCAGTGCTTCGTACTGCTGCTGGTCAACGGCTTGCGCAGCAGATAAAACGACATCTCGGCAGGCTTTTTCTGCCTGGAGTAATTGGAAAAAATCCATGTCGGCAGCCTCGGTCGTTATGCCGTACGCAAGGCGCATTCAGAAAGCCAAAGCAGCATGGCATCTGCCACATCACGAGGTCTCTCCATAGGCGCCATATGTCCAGCCGCATCGACCACCGCCAAGGTTGCGTGTGGCGTGAGTTGCTGCATCGCTTCATGCTGCGAAGGCGGTGACCAGGTATCTTGTCGGCCACACAAGATGAGCGTGGGAACTTGAATAGATTTCAAGACATCGGTGCCATCAGGCCGATGGATCAGCGCGTTAATTTGCTTGGCAAAGATGTCTGCGTTTTTTCGCTCAAACATAGTCAGAATGCGTTCAATCAGCGCTTGATCCGTCAAACGGTCCGGGTTCACCATGCCTTGAACCCACTCGCGAGCCATGGCACGGACACCTTTTTCTTGCGCCATTTGAAGCAAATTGAAACGCTTGCGAACCTCTTCCTCACCCGCAAGCCCAGAGGCCTTAGGCAAATACCCCGTGTCCAACAGCGCCACGCCACCGACACGCTCAGGCACGAGTCGCAGCACCTCAAGCACCACGCGCGCGCCCATCGAATGGCCCGCTAATAAGAACTTGGGCGGCGCATCTCTGAGCAACTGAATCGCCATTTGCTCCAGTGAGTTGGCATCACCATGATCGACGACTGTGCACACACGCGAAGCATTGATTTGAGGGAACAGAGGCTCCCAGACAGTGTGGTCACACATCAGCCCGGGCACCAAAATCAAAGGCAAAGCACTCATTGATGGTGCCTGATCAACGTGATTTTCCGATGTCTTTCACATCGGTGACTGTCTCAATTTCTTGGTTCCACAACTGATCACCGACACGCTCAACGCGTCGGATGTAGATGTTTTGCACCACGTCGCGTGTTTGTGCATCGATATAAATAGGGCCACGCGGGCTTTCAAAAACTTGCCCTTTCATGGCATTGAGCAAAGGCTCACCGCCTTGACCTTTGGTCACCTTGGCCGCTTCATAAATCACACGCATTCCGTCATAAGCACCCACAGCCATGAAGTTGGGACGCGCGCCATTGTTTGCTTTGCCAAATGCCTCGACAAACTTTTTATTCAATGGCGATTTATGGGATGCGGAATAGTGGTGCGTCGTCACCACACCTAATGCAACATCGCCCATGCCGTTGATGATGTCGTCATCCGTGACACTCCCTTCGGCAATCAAACGAATACCTGCTTTATCAAGCCCACGCTCAGCGAACTGCTTCATCAACGCAGAGCCCACACCCGCAGGGACAAAAGTAAACAGCGCATCAGGTTTTGCATCACGCACGCGTTGCAAGAACGGCGCGAAATCAGGATTTCGCAACGGCACGCGCAACGTTTCAACCACTTGTCCGCCATTCGCAATGAAACGCTGGTTGAAATATTTTTCTGAATCTACGCCAGGCGCATAGTCCGTGACCAAACTCACCACGCGTTTGATGTTGTTCTTAGACGCCCAATCTGCAAGCGTCACCACCACTTGTGGCACGGTAAAACTCGTACGAACGATGTAAGGCGAAGCCTCTGTCACGATAGATGTCGCGGCAGCCATCACGACCATGGGCGTTTTAGATTGTGTGGCCACAGGGGCCGTCGCCATGGCCAATGGCGTCAAACCAAAACCAGCCAAAACCTGCACTTTGTCATTGACCACCAGCTCTTGTGCAATTCGTTTTGTGACTTCAGGCGATCCTGTGTCGTCTTTGACAATCAACACCACCTTACGTCCTGCCACCGTGTCTCCGTGCTGCGCCACATAAAGGCGTGCGGCAGATTCAAGCTGCTTTCCGGTTGCGGCAAAGGGGCCAGACATTGGCAAGATCAAACCAACTTTAAAACTGTTGTCTTGCGCATGCGTCAAGGTGGACATGGCCGTCAACCCAACACCGGCCATGAGATTTAAAAAATTTCGTTTATGCATAGCACTCTGTCTCCTTGATATTTTGGTATTTTTTTCAGACCCGTTTTTACACGAAATGCTGCGAACTCAGTGGCAACTTCGCGACACCCATGAGTCTCAGAGCTCACAACAATCAACCTATCTTAAAGTCTTCACGACCTTCTAAAACCCTAACCGCACGCAAATAAAAATGAGCATGACCAACCAAACCAACCCACCACTGACGGCCGATGTCGTGATCATCGGGGGAGGCCCTGTGGGCTTGGGACTCGCAATTGAACTCGGCCAGCGTGGCATTCGCTGCCTACTCACGGAGCGATATCCACAGCCACAACCCATTCCCAAGGGACAAAACCTGACCCAGCGCACGATGGAACACCTTCATTTCTGGGGAGCAGAAAAAGAATTACGCAACGCACGCACCATACCACCAGAGTACGGCATTGGCGGGCTCACCACCTATGGCACGCTCTTAGGAACTTACGCCTACGATTGGCTACAACGTGAACTGGTGAAACCCTATTACTTCACGGCCAATGAACGCATTCCTCAATATGAGACTGAAAAAGTACTTCGCCAACGGGTGGCCATGTTGCCCTGCGTTCAAACGCTCTACGGCTGGGACGCACAAACCATCGCGCAAGACGATGAAGGTGCCACGCTGACCATCGTTGAGCGCCAAACGAATCAACAGCGCACATTGCGCGCCGCCTATGCCGTCGGTTGTGATGGCAGCCGATCAAAAGTACGTGAACAATCTGGCATCACTCAAACGCTGACAGACCATGACCGCCTCATGGCGCTGCTCGTTTTTAAATCGCATGAACTACACACATTGCTGGCGTGTTATCCAGGCAAGTCTTTTTACAACGTTCTGCAGCCTGAATTGAAAGGCTATTGGAAATTTTTTGGCCGGGTTGACCTTGGCAACACTTGGTTTTTTCACGCCCCTGTGCCACCAGGCACAACGGCCGACAACTTTGACTTCAAGTCATACCTTCACCAAGCCGTTGGTGCCGAATTTGAAATCGAACTCCAACACGTTGGGTTCTGGGACCTGCGCTTTGCGCTTGCAAACTCCTATCGCGCGGGCCGCATCTTCATTGCTGGCGATGCAGCGCACAGCCACCCCCCCTATGGTGGCTATGGCGTCAATTCTGGACTAGAAGATGCCCGCAACCTGGGCTGGAAATTGGCTGCTGTTTTACAAGGCTGGGGAGGCCCCGACTTGCTGGACTCTTATGACGCCGAACGTCGTCCTGTTTTTGCGTCCACGATCAGTGACTTCATCGCCAAATCGATTGAAACAGACAGAGACTTTCTTGAGCAGTTTGATCCCGTTCGCGACAAAGCCAGTTTTGAAAAGGCTTGGCAAGAACGCTCGCAAGGCGCGGCGGGCGAAGTGCACGCGTTTGAACCCAACTATGAAGGTTCACCCGTCGTCTGGCACAGCGATGACGCACCCCGATTTTGCTCAGCCAAAGGTTCACACCAGTTCGAAGCACGCGCAGGTCACCACTTAGCGCCCATGACACTCGTCTCGGGAAAAAATGTATTTGAAGTGCTAGGCCATGAATTCACACTGCTGGCATTTGACGCAGCACCAGAGGACAGTCAGGTCTTCCTAGACGCAGCGGCAAAAGAAGGGGTGCGCTTGAGCGTCGTGAATGAAAAATCCAGCGCAGAAAGCACACGCTACCAAGCCAAGTGGGTGCTGCTTCGACCCGATCAATTCGTGGCTTGGGCCAGCCAAGACATGGCTATTGACCTCGAAAGGGCAAGGCACTTACTGCGCCTTGCCAGCGGACGATAGATACCCGAGTTAGTCTGCAGAAATTTGCTTGGTACGAATCACTGCGCCCCAACGGGGATAGTCCTTCACCACAATGGCGGCTAACTCTGCTTGGGTGGATGCTGAGGCATCCATGCCTGCTTTGGCCAAAATATCTTTGACCTCGCTTTGTCGCATGATGGCGGCAATCTCCGTGTTGAGACGCGTCACGACTTCAGCTGGTGTCTTGCTGGGTGCAAAGAACGCGTACCAAAGATCCACATCAATCCGTTTGACCCCAACCTCTTCAAAGGTCGGCACATCGGGTGCCACAGGATGTCGCTTAGGACTGCCCACAGCCAATGCGTTTAAACGTCCTCCCTTCACAAAGCTTTGAGCGATGTGAACGGGTAAGAAACCCACATTGATTTCACCCCCCAGCAAG
Source organism: Comamonadaceae bacterium (assembly GCA_947377705.1). Next base: position 808 of record CANCGU010000182.1, on the reverse strand, counting down.
TCTTGTGTGTAACCGGCCGAACCGCGATACGGCACATGCAGCATGAAGGTGTTGGACTCCAATTTGAACAACTCCATCGCCATGTGATGCGGTGTTCCCACACCAGGAGAACCAAAACTGATTGAACCCGGCTTTGCTCGCGCTTGTTTGACCAATTCGGGGACTGATTTAATGCCAGTTTTAGGATTGGCGACCAACATCAAAGAGCCGTAAGCCGCCATTGAAATGGATGAAAAATCCTTGACTGGGTCAAAGGTCACGTTTTTGTACATCTGCGAAGCCATCAACATGGTGTTCGCCCCCATCAGCAGGGTATGGCCATCAGGTGCAGACTTGGCAACTGCATCTGCGCCAATGTTTCCACTGGCGCCAGGCAGGTTTTGCACCACCACCGACTGCCCTAAACGTTCGCTCAGCCGAGGGGCCACGACGCGGGCGATGGTGTCCATACCTGTGCCTGGGGTGAACGGGACAATGATTTTGATGGGTTGACTGGGATAGCTACTTTGTGCTGTCGCACCCAAGCTGATCGCGCCCATCAAAGCCATCACCATCGCTGCCATTTTTCGGCGTTGCATGTTTGTCATTCGGTGTCTCCTGTTATTTTTCAAACTCAAGCCGCGCGGGTCGCCGGTGCAATTTTGAACAACCGCTCAGCGTTGTCTTGAAAGAAAGCCTTGCGAACCTGCGGCGCCATGTCGAGGTTCTCGAGCATGGCAACTTCTTCAGGCACGTACTGGTAGGGGTAGTCCATGGCATACAAGACGCGGTCTGGTCCCATGAAATCTTGCGTGAATTTAAGTGCAGC
>CANCGU010000181.1 GCA_947377705.1 Comamonadaceae bacterium | reverse complement strand
AAGGCGCCCACAAGCTCTTGCGCTTCATCAAATTGTTTCAACGCCAGATGAATCAATAACTTCAACTCGAGCACTGTCAGTTGACCCCAGTCGGTGTTCTCATCAAACTCGATGCCGATTAATGTGGCAATGTCTAAGTACTCGTCGAGTTCATTGTTTTCTAAGCGATCAAGCAATGCAGACAAGCTGGCATTGTCTAAGCGGTGCAAGTTCAGAATATCGGTGCGGAACAGCAGTGACTTGTTGGTGTTGTCCCAGATCAAGTCTTCAACGGGGTAAATCTCCGAATAACCGGGCACCAAAATTCGGCAGGCGATGGCGCCCAGCTGGTCATAGACCGCGGTATAGACCTCTTTGCCCATCTCTTCGAGAATGGCGAACAAGGTGGCGGCTTCTTCGGCATTGGCGTTCTCACCTTGGCTAGAGAAATCCCACGCCACAAACTCAAAATCTGCTTTGGCGCTGAAAAACCGCCATGACACGATGCCACTGGAATCGATGAAGTGTTCTACAAAGTTATTCGGCTCAGTGACCGCGTTGCTCTCGAATGTGGGCTGAGGCAAATCATTCAAACCTTCAAAGCTGCGACCTTGCAGCAACTCCGTGAGACTGCGCTCCAACGCCACTTCAAAACTCGGGTGTGCGCCGAAGGATGCAAAGACACCGCCTGTGCGTGGATTCATCAAGGTCACGCACATCACAGGGTAGGTGCCGCCCAGTGACGCATCTTTCACCAGCACTGGAAAGCCTTGCTCTTCCAAGCCTTGAATGCCGGCCAAGATGCTGGGGTATTTCGCCAACACGTCTTGCGGCACATCAGGTAAACAGATTTCGCCTTCCAAGATTTCGCGCTTGACCGCGCGTTCAAAAATTTCTGACAGACATTGCACCTGTGCCTCGGCCAGCGTGTTGCCGGCACTCATACCGTTGCTGACGAACAGGTTTTCGATCAGGTTAGACGGGAAATACACCACCTCACCATCCGACTGGCGCACGTAGGGCAGGGAGCAGATGCCGCGCTGTGCATTGCCTGAGTTGGTGTCGATCAGATGCGAACCACGTAACTCGCCATCGGGGTTGTAAATTTGCAGGCAGTAGTCGTCGAGAATTTCAACGGGCAATGCATCTTTTTTGCCAGGTTTGAACCAGCGTTCATTTGGATAGTGGACAAATGCTGCGTTGGCAATGTCGTCGCCCCAAAATGCGCCGGCATAGAAATGGTTGTTGCTGAGTCGTTCGATGTATTCGCCCAACGCTGATGCCAAGGCACTTTCTTTGGTTGCACCCTTACCGTTGGTAAAACACATCGGCGAATGCGCATCGCGGATATGCAATGACCACACATTGGGAATGATGTTGCGCCACGAAGCAATTTCAATCTTGATGCCTAAGCCCGCCAAGAAGCTTGACATATTGGCGATGGTTTGCTCTAACGGCAAATCCTTACCCGCGATGTAGGTGCGGGTGTCAGAGGATGGCTTCAACGTGAGCAAAGACTGCGCATCGGCATCCAAATTTTCTACTTCTTCAATGACAAACTCGGGGCCGGCTTGCACCACCTTTTTGACCGTACAACGCTCAATCGAATTCAAAATCCCTCGGCGGTCGACCTCCTGAATATCTGGTGGTAACTCAACTTGAATCTTGAAAATCTGTTGGTAACGGTTCTCTGGATCAACGATGTTGTTTTGTGAGAGGCGAATATTTTCTGTAGGAATATTGCGCGTGACGCAGTACAGCTTCACAAAGTAGGCGGCACACAAAGCCGAAGAAGCTAAAAAATAATCGAAGGGACCAGGCGCCGAGCCATCGCCCTTGTAACGGATAGGTTGGTCGGCGACCACCGTGAAGTCATCGAACTTGGCTTCCAGGCGAAGCTTGTCGAGGAAGTTGACTTTAATTTCCATGGGCGGTATTTAAAAAGTCCTCAGTATATAAAGACCCGTTGGCTTGGCGCTTGGCCTACGATTGTCAGACCGATTTCGTGTAGTTTGAACTTGCTCGCCGAAACATGTCGGCCAGATACTCTGCCGCAGGTGTCAGGGGCAGCGCGGCACGACGGATGATGACCACTTTGGGGGCGGGCAACGCCTCTTTGACCTCAATGGCCTGCAGCGCGCTGCGGGTCAAAGGAAGCTCGTTGTACTGGCGCAGCGAAATGGCCAACACATCCGACGACATCACCATCATCACCATGGTCAGCATGGACTCGGCCTGCGCCACAACCAGCGGAGCGGGCAACCCGTGTTGGGCAAAAACTTCTGCAAATTTCTCTTCGGCATTGTCGGTTGCCGCGGTGGTGATCCAGCGCGCTTCGGTGAGTTCTGCCAGTGAACGCGCCTGTGCCAACGGATGGCCATACCGTGCATAAACAACACGCGTGTTGTCAAACAAATGTTCTAGTACAAACTCGCGTGAAAGATCGGTGTCGGGCGCAGGACCGATAAAAAAATCTACGCTGCCATCGCGTAAACGGGACTCCACCGCCGGTAGAGAGCCCTCAATCACCCGCAACCGTGCACCAGGAAAACGCGCCTGAAACAACGGCCAGGCGATGGGCAACAACACCAGATGTGCCACGATGGATAGACAAACCACAACCTCGCCCTGATCACTGCCCAAGAACTGAGCCACTTCTTCTTTGGCTCGCCGCGATTCGTTGGCGATGACCTTGGCTCTACGAAGAAACAGTTCTCCCACCGGCGTCAGCGTCATGCCATGGGAGCGACGCTCGAACAGCGCCGCGCCCAGCTCACGCTCTAGTTCTCCGATGTTGTGGGTGAGTGCAGGCTGCGACATGCCTAATTCGCGGGCGGCTGCACGTAGGCTGCCTTTTTCAGCCACGGTTAGTGCGGTTCGAAGCTGATTAAGTTTCATGGCGATAATTTTATTCTATCGCCAAGACATTTATAACATCTTTTTATTTTCACCAAGGGGTCTTAAGCTCGCCACATTACCAACCATTTGCCCATCACCCACAAGGCTTCACCATGACATATCACCGACCATCCAAAATGAAATTGATCGCCTTAGAGGAGCACTTCTTACATGCTGAAGTGACAGCACAACTTGACTTGGTCGATCAGGCGCTGCTATCGCCCACGCGCGTGCCTGGTCTGGATGAACTAGGTGACGCTCGCATCAAGGTCATGGACGAGGCGGGTATCGCCGTGCAGGTGCTCTCGCATACAAAGCCAGGCGTACAAGAAATTTCCGATATCAAACTGGCCACGGGTCTTGCCGTGAGCGCCAATGACTACTTGGCCGAAGCCGTGGCGGGACACCCAGACCGTTTTGCTGGTTTTGCCACGCTGGCCACAGCTGCGCCAGATCAGGCGGTTCGTGAGTTGGAACGCACCGTGAAGCAGTATGGTTTCAAGGGTGCGATGATCAACGGCCATACGCAGGGTGAGTATCTTGATCAGCAACGTTTCTGGCCCATTTTCGAAGCGGCTGAAGCGCTCGATGTGCCCATTTACTTGCACCCCGCTAACCCACACCCAGCTGTTCTAGAAGCTTATTACAAAGACTATCCCGTTCTGGGTTATGCCCCCTGGGGTTACGCCGTTGAAACTGGAACCCATGTTTTGCGCTTAATTTTGAGCGGGGTCTTTGACCGTTTCCCAGGCCTAAAGATGGTGATTGGTCATATGGGTGAGCTGCTCCCGTTTGCACTGTGGCGTGCCGATGGAAGACTCACACCGAAGTACCCTAATCTCAAAAAATCAGTCAGAAACACCTTTCTCGATCACTTCAGCATCACGACTTCAGGTGTGTTTTCTACGCCTGAGTTGTTGTGCACGGCCAGTGTGGTTGGTTTTGACAACATGCTGTTCTCTGTGGATTACCCGTTCGAGTCAAATTTCGAAGCCGTGCGGTGGTTTGATTCGCTGCCGATTGCGGACAGTGATAGAGCTAAATTGGCGCATCTCAACGCTGAACGACTTCTCAAACTGTGAAAACGATCCACGGACACAATATTATGAAAAAGAATCTCGCTCGTTTCGTCCTCGCCACTCTGACGGGGGGGCTCCTGTCCATCAGTGCCTTGGCGCAAAGTCCAGCTGCTTTTCCTTCCAAGACCGTTACCTTGGTTGTGCCTTTCACACCCAGCAGCGGCAGCGACATCATTGCTCGCATCATTGCGCCCAAGCTCGCGACCAAATGGGGGCAACCTGTGATCGTGGATAACAAGCCAGGTGCTAGCGGCAACCTGGGCGCACAAGCCGTTGCCAAAGCAGCCCCTGATGGCCACACTTTATTGATGGCCATCAACACCTTCACTATGACGCCTGCCATTTATAAAAACTTGGGATTTGATCCCATCACTGATTTCTCACCCATCACTAAACTTGCCGAGTCTGGCTTTGCTTTTGCAGTGAACCCGACCGTGCCAGCGAAAGACATTAAATCGCTGATCGTGTTGGCGAAAAAAAATGCTGGCAAGCTCAACTATGCGTCTCCTGGTAATGGAACGCCTCATCACCTCGCGATGGAACTGTTCAAGACCAGCTACCAATTAGATATTTTGCATGTACCCTACAAGGGCATTCAAGGCGCGCTGACAGACCTTATGGGTGGGCAAGTACAGATGATGTTTGCAACGGTGCACTCAACACGTCCGCTGGAGCAAGCCGGTAAAATGCGTTTCTTGGCCGTCACCGGTGACGCGCGTAATCCCAGTGTGCCTGACATCCCGACCTTTAAAGAGCAAGGCATCCACGACATGGAGGGCATCGATGCATGGTTTGCCGTGCTTGCGCCAGGCCGCACACCCACTGACACGATTAGCCGAATCAACCGCGATTTCATCGAGGTGATGAACGCACCAGACACTAAAGCTGAATTGGCGCAAAAAGGCTTGAACGTCGCCACATCGACGCCAACCCAGCTTGCAACGGTCATCAAAACAGACCTTGCACGCTGGAAAAAAGTCGTCATCGAAGCCAACATCGTGGCCGATTGAGCTGATCGTATTTAATCGGCCACGATGTTGGACTGACGGATGAATCCAGTCCATTTGTCGTAGTCGGTTTTAATGAGTTGATCCGCCGCGTCTGGGGACACCGACGTGACATCGATCCCCGCGCTCTTCAGGCGGCCTGCCACTGTGCCGGCGGTGCATCGTGCCGCATTACCGCTGGCACCGGCCGCTGATTACTTCTACGACATGTTCGGCCGAGCCAGCCTGGCTTACCAGGCCTCCTTGTCGAAAACGCCGGGTTCGTGATCGCGACTGCGTCAACCCAACGCTTTTTTCACACGTTCCGGCGACATCGGTAAAGCGCGAAGACGCTTGCCTGTGAGCTGGAAGATGGCATTGGCGATGGCAGGCGCAACCGGTAAAACACCGACTTCGCCCATACCTGTGGGGGGCGCATCTGATTTAACGATTTTGGTATGAATTTCGGGCATATCACTCATACGCAAGACGGGGTAGTCATGGAAGTTCGACTGCACGACGGCCCCGTTCTTGATCGTCAATTCTTCGAGTAGCGCAACCGACAAGCCAAAGACGGCAGCTCCCTCAAGTTGAGCCAATACGTTCGTGGGTTGAATCGCCAA
>CANCGU010000180.1 GCA_947377705.1 Comamonadaceae bacterium | reverse complement strand
CAAAGCGGCGGCGTGGTCGAGGTCAACGCGGCCCCTGGCTTGCGCATGCACCTGAGCCCCTCCTTCGGCAAAGGCCGTGATGTGGGCGAGGCCGTCATGGCCACCATGTTCCCCGATGGCGGCGATGGCCGCATTCCCGTGATTGCCGTCACCGGCACGAACGGCAAAACCACCACCGTGCGTTTGACCTCCCACTTGCTGCGCGCCAATGGCTTGCGCGTGGGCATGACCAACACCGATGGCGTGTACGTGAATGGCCGTCAAACCGACAGCGGCGATTGCAGCGGCCCACGCAGCGGTCGCAACGTCTTGGCTCATCCAGATGTAGATGCAGCCGTGCTCGAAACCGCACGCGGCGGTATGTTGCGTGAAGGCCTGGCCTTTGACCGCTGCCAAGTGGCCGTGGTCACGAACATCGGCATGGGTGACCACCTCGGTTTGAACTACATCTCAACCGTTGAAGACCTCGCCGTGTTGAAACGTGTCATCGTGCAAAACGTGGCCGAGTCCGGCACGGCGGTGTTGAACGCCACAGACCCCATCGTGGCCGCCATGGCTGGCAACTGCCCGGGCCAGGTGACCTTCTTTGGCTTGGATGCACACCACCCCGTGATTGCCACACACCGTGCCCAGGGCAAGCGTGTGCTGTTTGTGGAAGATGACCAAATCGTCGCCATGCAGGGCCACCACTCGGTGCGTATTCCTTTGTCGGAAATCCCTGTCACGCGCAGTGGTGCGATTGGCTTTCAAATTGAAAATGCCATGGCCTCCATCGGCGCGGCATGGGCCGTGGGCGTGCCTTGGCAAACCATCTGCAAGGGCCTCGCCACATTTGTGAGCGACAGCAATGCGGTGCCCGGACGCTTCAACGTGTTCGACTACAAAGGGGCCACCGTGATTGCCGATTACGGGCACAACCCAGATGCGATCAAGGCACTGGTGCAAGCCGTGACCAACCTGCCCGCACAGCGACGCAGTGTGGTGATCAGTGGTGCGGGCGACCGTCGTGACGAAGACATCCGTGAGCAAACGCGCATCATCGGCGAAGCGTTTGACGATGTGGTGTTGTACCAAGACGCGTGCCAACGTGGCCGCGTGGATGGCGAGGTGTTGAAGCTCTTGCGTCAAGGCTTGGACGGCGCGAAACGCACCACGCACATTGACGAGATTCACGGTGAATTTTTGGCGATTGACCGTGCGATGGAGCGTTTGCAAAAAGGGGATTTGTGCTTGATCTTGATTGACCAAGTGGATGAGGCTTTGGCGCACATCACACAGCGGGTGAACTCAGCGGCTTTGGCTGGGTAAGTTTTTCCAAGCCCTCATGAAAAAGCCACTCTTTTGCTGGGTGGCTTTTTTGTTTGTGTTGCTGTTATTTCTTTCGCTGATGCTGATGTGGCAGAGCGGCGGCTGCCTCACTGGGGTACCAGAATATCGTCAGCCGCCGCTCTGCCCCATCAGCATCTGAATGGTGGTGCGCGCACATTCAGAGCTAGGGACCGTTGTTAAAACAAGCCTTTGTACTGCTCGCGCAGCAAGTTCTTTTGTACTTTGCCCATGGTGTTGCGTGGCAACTCTGCGACCACAAAGCACTTCTTCGGAATTTTGAAGTTGGCCAGTTGAGACTTGAGCGCTGCAATGATCGCCTCTGCATCTACCTTGGCGCCGGATTTTGCAATGACGACGGCCACGCCAACTTCACCAAAATCTGGATGCGGCACGCCAATCAAAGCACTTTCGGCTACGCCGGACATGTCGTTGATGTAGCCCTCAATTTCGGCGGGGTACACGTTGTAGCCACCGCTGATGATGAGGTCTTTGCTGCGGCCTACGATGACCACGTAGCCACGTTCGTCTACTTTGCCCACGTCGCCGGTTTTGAAATAGCCATCCGCAGTGAACTCTTCTTTGGTTTTCTCGGGCATGCGCCAGTAGCCGCCAAACACGTTGGGGCCTTTGACCTGGATGCCACCAATTTCACCCACAGGCAAGGCTTTGCCTTCATCGTCTTGCACGCGCAAGGATACGCCGGGCAATGGAAAGCCCACGGTGCCACCACGGCGCTCGGTTTGCCCAGGGTAGCGCGCATCTGAGGCGTAAGGGTTGGAGGTGAGCATGACGGTTTCGCTCATGCCGTAGCGCTCGAGAATGGCTTGGCCTGTGCGCTCTTGCCAGGCGTTGAAAGTTTCTAACAGCAAGGGGGCAGAGCCTGCCACAAACAGACGCATGTTCGACGCTTGCGCTTTCGTGAGGCTTGGCTCCGCCAACATGCGCACATAGAGCGTAGGCACGCCCATGAACACAGTGGCCTCTGGCATTTTGGCAATGACGAGTTTGGGGTCAAACTTGGACAACCAAATCATCTTGCTGCCATTGAGCAAGGCCCCGTGGATCGCCACGAACAAGCCGTGCACATGGAAGATGGGCAAGGCATGAATCAGCACATCGCCTGGCTTCCAACCCCAGTAGTCTTTCAAGATTTGCGCGTTGCTGAGCATGTTGCCGTGCGAGAGCATGGCGCCTTTGCTGCGGCCCGTGGTGCCGCTGGTGTACAAAATTGCAGCCAAGTCGTCGGCTTTGTTTTGTACGACGCGGTGCTGGTCTGAGCAATGTGCGGCGCGCTCTAACAAGCTGCCGGTGCGGTTGTCGTCCAAGGTGAACACGTTTTGCGTGCCGGCCTTGAAGGCAATTTTGCTGATCCAACCAAAGTTCTTGCTGCTGCACACCACCACGGCGGGTTCAGCATTGCCAACGAAGTACTCAATTTCCCCAGCTTGGTAGGCCGTGTTCAACGGCAAGAACACATAGCCCGCACGCAAGGTGGCGAGGTAAAGCATCACGGCTTCAACTGACTTCTCCACTTGCACTGCGACACGGGCACCTTTGGGGATGTGCAAGGCGTCGAGCAGATTGGCCATCATGGCGCTGGCACGCTCAAGGTCTGACCAGCTGTAGAACAAGCCATCGTCTGTTTCGATGGCGGTTGCGTTTAAGTCTTTAGGAAACGCAGCGCGCAAGGCCGCATACAGGTTGTGATTCATCGTCTGTCTTCAATTAATCAAGTTTGGCGCCGGAAGCTTTGACCACAGCCGCCCATTTTTTAATTTCACCCGACACAAAACTACCAAACTGTGCACCTGTCACATTTGGAAACTCTGCACCGCTATTGCCCCAACTAGTTTTGATGTCGTCCGATACCGCCGCTTTGCGTACCTCTTCAATGATGCGCGCTTGCACATCGGCTGGCGTTCCCTTGGGCGCCCACAAGCCATACCAAGTGGTCACGTTGTAATCGGGCAAGCCCAACTCAGCGGCACAAGGCACATCGGGGAACGATGGGTTGCGCTTGTTACCTGACACCATGAGGGCTTTGATACGACCGCCCTTGATGTGCTGCGCCGAGGAACCTAGGCCGTCAAACATCATGTCCACATTGCCGGCAATCAAGTCTTGCAAGGCGGGGCCAGCACCGCGATAAGGGATGTGGGTGATGAAGGTTTTGCTTTGCAGCTTGAACAGCTCACCTGCCAAATGATGGGACGTTCCCCCTCCCGCTGAACCATAGTTGAATTTGCCTGGGTTGTTGCGCACCATCTGTAGGAAGGCTTTGAAATCACCAGGTACATTTTTCGGATTCACAACCAACACATGCGGCACACTGGCCACCATGGCGATGGGCACAAAGTCTCGCTCTAAGTCGTAATCCAGCTTGGGATACATCGCTGGCGCGATGGAATGATGCACCGCGCCCATGAACAAGGTGTAACCATCAGGCGCCGCCTTGGCAGCAACACTGGCACCCAAATTCCCCCCAGCACCGCCACGGTTGTCGATGACCAAGGTTTTGCCCGATTGCTTAGAAAATTGCGCAGAAAACGGACGCGCAAACGCATCGGTACCGCCCCCTGCAGGAAACGGAACGACCAACGTCACAGGTTTGGTTGGCCATGTGCTCTGCGCTTGCACACCGACACTGAAAGCCGCACTTACCGCAGCCGTCAGGGCCAACCACTGTCGGCGCGTGGGTGCTGTTTTGAACTGTTTCATGTTTGTCTCCTAGATGGGTTTTAGTTCACTGACTCATTTGAAATACATATCTTGCACATCGCTGGAGGCAGGCGCAACGCCTTTTTCCAACATTTGGCGATGTTTATCTAAACGCTTGAGGTCGTAGAGGTAATTCACCATCAAGCCATGCGATTGCTTAAGGCCTTTGGCAGAGGGGTCCGCAAACCAATTGATGCGTTCAATGCGGGCACCATTGCCTAGGTGAAAACGACCGACGGGGTCGAGCACTTGTTCACCTTGCTTGGCTTGCCCCAAGTAATGCGCCCCTGCGCGTGTCAAAAATTGACGCAACGGCGATTTGGCCGATAAAGCCCCCAACACTTGGGATGATTCAAGCGCGGCCAACACATGGCTGGCGGTGGGTGGCTCAAAGCTGATTTCGCGACCCAAGGCGGACAATTCTTTGTCACTGAGTTGCGCCAGTAACTCTGCTGCATTTTTGGACAACCAAGGGCGTAAGCCAGGAATGGGCGACAAGGTGGCGAAGGTTTTAAGCTTGGGGAATTCGCTGCGCAAGGTTTCGACCACGCGCTTGATGAGCGAGTCACCAAAGCTCACCCCCTTCAAGCCACCTTGCGTGTTGCTGATGGAGTAGAAGATGGCGACCGTGGACTTTTGCAAATCTTCCGGTGCGGCTGACTCATCGAGCAGCGGCATGATGTTGTCAGCCATCTCGTTGAGTAAAGCCACCTCCACAAAAATCAAAGGCTCATTGGGCAAGCTGGGGTGAAAGAAGCCGTAGCAACGGCGATCGCTGTCTAAGCGGTTTTTCAAATCTGCCCAGCTGCGAATGTCATGCACCGCTTCGTACTTGATGAGTTTTTCAATCAACGATGCAGGCGAATCCCAGCTGATTGAACGCAGTTCTAAGAACGCTACATCAAACCATGTGGAGAACAAATTTTCCAACTCGGCATCCAGTGCCAACAAGCGCTTGTTGCCTTTGAGGTGGGGCAGCAGCTCAGCGCGTAAATCCACCAAAAACCGCATCCCTCCCGACGAGGCCGCAAACCGCTGCAACAAGCGTGTGCGGGGTGACACCAACGCACGACGCAAGCGAATTTCGGCAGGACCTTCATCCACCGAGCCTAAGGCCGCGTCGTAGTCGTCACGCGCAGCGCGCACCTTCACGGCGTCTGGGCCAAATTGTTCGCTGATGAGCAGCCACAAATCTTGACGCTCGGCGGCTTCGGCTTTGGCATACCAATCGGCCAAGGCTTTGGCGCGACGACCGCCCTCCACTTCACTCACGCGTGGGTCCACCACCGCCTGCAACAGGGTGAGGGTGCGACGCAAAGAGCGCGGCGATAGGGCCTCTTTCTTTTGACGCAAGGTGGCATCCAATCGTTCGCGCGTGGAACGGTCTTCAGGCGTGGGGGCCTCTCCTGCGGCAGGCGCCGAGTTACGAAGCAAGTTGAGTTTGCTGCTGAGCCAAGTTGTCGCGTTCATCCCATCCCTCTTTCTGGCTTTAAGCCGTCAACACACTTCGTTTGGCAGACGCTAACTCGCGCAAGGCCTCACGTTGCTGCAACAAATGGTCACGCATGGCGGCGTCTGC
>CANCGU010000179.1 GCA_947377705.1 Comamonadaceae bacterium | reverse complement strand
GCAAGTTCACATTCAGGTCGCAGGTTCTTTGCAACAAAGATCGCTGAAGCAGGGACGAATCCTAAGGTGCTGCAAACATTGCTTGGTCATCGCAATCTACAAACAACAATGCGCTATGTTGAAGTCTCACCCACGATGATGCGAAGCGCGGTTGAGTTGATGAATTAAAAAGTCCCCTTTCGGGGACTTGATTGATTAGAACTTTTCATTTTCTATGATGAATTCGCCACTCTCTCGATTTATCTCCCAACTTGCAATGCCAGTTCCATCTGAGTTGATTGTGATTTGCTCCCAGTATGAGAGGTCTTTGCCATCATTGGCTTCACATGAGATCTGAATAGAACCGCTCCTGATGAAAGGTTTGATTGCAGTAGAAAAATCATGCAAATCTGCTTGATCTCCGTTCACATCAACGAGATTTTCATGATCATCATCTGTCATCTCTTGAACATTCTTTTTGAAGATCTCACCAGACTCGCTATCTTCAATTTCAGCGATGTAGGTTTTAGGATGTGCTGTTGGATCTTCAATACATTCAGATTCAAATTGAAACGTTTCATCGTTTGCTGAGTGAATCCACTTCGCATCATGTTGTGCATCTGACCATGTGAACTTGTTCAACGCTTTTTCAAGCCCTTGAAAGTCAATATCAGCGTTAGCAGAGTAAGAGAATGAGAAGCGACCAAAAACTGTAGACATATATATTTCCTTAAATCTTGTTGGCGATTTGAATCGCTGAGTTGAGAATTTCACGACCTGATCCATTGCAGTTAGCAATAACAGGCAGTAGTGCGGATTCAGGCGGGCATTGAGCCCCAGTCGTTGTAATGACCCGCTTCACTAGTGGTAACCATTGCTGAGGTTGAGCCACAAGCATGTGGATCACATGACAACGATTCACCACGCCTTTGTCCACTTTGTTGATATCGTTCGTGGTCAAGATAAAGATCCCATGACGACAGTCCATGATTGCCTTGAATGACGCTTGTGCTGCTTCAGTCAAGTTGTCCACTTCATCGAGGATGGAGTAATGATTTCCACTTTGATTGCAACTTGTGAGTGAGGTGCTTCTAGTAATCAAGTTCATCAAACTTGTGCCGTTCATGCCTTGAGCGCATGAATAGAAGTCATAGTAAGCAGTTGAACCATTACGACTTGCTTCAATCAAATCAGGCAATAAACGAGCAGTTGTCGTTTTACCTGTCCCATAGTCACCGTGAAGCAAGATGCCACACTTGCCAAACGCTGGAAACGGCAATTGACCTTTCAAAATTTGATCCAAGATGTCCTTTGAACGGACATCACTAATCACGCACTCATCAAGCGACTTTGGCTTGAAATCATCTTCGTTGAACATGTTTATTCCTTTCTGTATGTTCTTAAAGACGAGGCATGTTTGTGACATGCCCCGTGTTTAGTTAAGCGGCGTCTTGCGCTTGTTGATCGTTAGCCGCGTTGGCTGCTGTAGCAATCAAAGTGGCTTGTTCAGCTTGTGCCTTAGCCATTTTTTGTTGTTCAGTGATCTGCAGAATGTCACTCTTGTTTGCGTTGAAGTACGCGGCAAGTGCTGCACTGACAGCAGTTGAACTGTGAACAACACAGTGAACGCTGAAAGTGCCGTCTTGGTTTTGGGTCAAAACAGCAACTGCCTGCTGCTCGTTGAACTCGCTGTTGTGCTTTGACTTAAGTGCTTGGCTGTCAATCTGAGCTAGGGATTGATTGAGAAGTGCTGCTTGTGCCGCAGTTGCTTTGTCTTTTTGAGACATTGAGTTCGCTTTACGCACAGAGATCTCTTGAACTCCACCACGCTCTGCAATCTTTGCTGCTACTTCAGTCAGAGCCCATTTCTCAGCGATCGCCACACGCAACACTGTGTGATAAGTCGAAAGACGACGACGGTCTTTATCTCCAAATACACAACGAATCACTTTCAGACTCAGGGGAGAGGTTGCATTGAACTTGTAGCCTTTCAAGCTGATGAAGTCTTGAAGACCCATCTTTTTCGCTTTCAAGTCGTCGCCTTCTGTTAGATCGCGGTAAAGCGACAGGCAATTTGCCATCAACCCGTAAAGGGCTTGATTAGTGCGAGCTAGTTGTGTGTTCTCAAAGGCTTCACGCATTACTGCGAGATCTTCAATGCGCTCACGCATAGCTGTAGACGCGGTCAAGTTCATTTTGATTGCGGATGCTTCGGTAGTGGTAGAAGCGGTGACGGTCATAGTAGACATTTCAGTTTCCTTTTTAGTTTGCTATCCGAGCGTTTAAATGTTTAGCTCTTCTAGCGAGTCATCAACATCAGACTTGGGCTGAGTTGCTTTCGTCCTGCTGATGTGTGTATATTAAAATTGTTATCAATTACACTGGATATAAATAAATTTGTTGATAACACTAAATGAGAAGATTCTTTCCAAACCTATCGAACCAAAAATACAACCAACTCGATTTGGAGATCGCTGCTGCCAAGCGCAGTCTGTATTACTTGTGGTGGCGATATTTACGGCTTAGCGATAACTACTGGTGGTTATGTCAACAGAGAGGAAAAACTGGTGATAAAGAATTTGCCGAGACCTACAACCTCTTCGGTAATATCTTTGGCGTGAGTTTTGACGAATGGTGGGTTGAGCGTGGCACTAAGGTGTTTTCGTATGAAGTTGACCCACCGCAAGTTGAGCTGATTTCAGTGCGTGAAATGCGTTATGTACCGCCAGTCAAATGGATTCAACCTGCAATGATTCCGCTTCATCTGACGAAGTCAGAAATCCTTGCGCAATTGAATGATTTGTTGAAAGATCATCAACCTACGCCACTGCCTAAATCAATTGCAACGGGACATGAAGTTGAAGACTTGCGAGGTGTCAGAAAGAAAGTGTTGATTGATGCGCACCGTGTTTGGTGCCTAAATGATGTGTTGAATAGAGCGAAAGCCGCAGATTTACTGGAGCGCTCTGAACGCTTTACTCAGTACTGGATTGGCAAGCAACTTGGAATAACGCCTGAACCTGATAAAGCAAAAATCATTCGTAGAGTACAAACTGAAAAGTATGAGCGGCTATCAATACGGGTAAAGGTCAATCGCTATCTAACCAAAGCAAACAACATCATTGCTAATGTTGAGCTGGGACACTTTCCTGTGATGACACCCGTTGCCGAGCGAAAGATGTGGACGAAAAAACAACTTCAAGAAAAAAAAGATGCAATAGAAGCAGGTTTGTGGGTTTGTCCCGAGTCAGATTCCGATGAGTTTATAAAAATGATTTTTGGATGATTGCTAGATGTCCTTTGAAAGGACATCGCCGTCTCGTAACAAGACGCTTGAACACTTTCACATTTCAACAAGGTTAGAGCGCAGTCTGAAAACAGAAAAAACACAGTTGATACAGTGACAACACAGTCGTAAAATTAGACCTTTTGTGTCGTTCAGTTGGTTAGAGCGCAGCATTCATAATGCTGATGTCGGTGGTTCAAATCCACCTATCACCACCAAAATAAAAACCCACAGTTTGACGACTGTGGGTTTTTTCTTTGTCGATCAAAGCATTGAAGTCTTGTGGGATCTTTTAGAGTTTGGTTTTGTTCAATGACTTGACGACTTGGATGGTGCAACTTGCACATGCCAAGACCAGCACAGTGCCAAACCAATCGCCTATGGCCATGACCAATCCACTGGTGATCACATGGTCCGTTTTGCCATTGCAGACGAACCAAATTTGGTGCAGCAAAGCATTGGTCAATGCAAAAAGTATCGTGATTTTGAAAAACGTCTTCCCATTCAGTCCGTTCAGCCAAGTGTTGAGTTGAAAGAGGTGGATGGCGATGAGGCGGGCTAAATAAGGCGAGCCGCCAGATATCAGTGCGGTGCCTAGATTGAACACATGCGCATCTGGCGCACCAACGATGTAGTTGATGGCGATGGAGCCCAGCGTGATGCCCAACGCACCCATGTGCGTCAAGACAAGCACAAACAGCAAGCGCAGGCCGCTTGGAATATAGAACCAGTTGACGTTTTGAGAAAACTCAAGCCATTCGAAGTAATGGGCGTTTAGTTGGTAGGCATAAAAATAAGCAACAGCACACGCCAAGGTGATGAGAATTTGTGTTTCGAGGCTGAGTTTTTCAGACGGCTGCATTGAACCATTCTATGGTGGTCGTATTCCTGTGGTTCAGGGGGTGCTTTGATGGAGTTGCACCACTGTTTTGGCACGCTTGCGAAAGCGGATGTTGAGCATTTCCACAATCACTGAGAAAGCCATGGCGAAGTAGATGTAGCCCTTGGGGATATGGTGGCCGAAGCCCTCGGCCATCAACACGACCCCCACCACCACCAAGAAGGTGAGTGCGAGCATTTTGATCGAGGGGTGGTTTGACACAAATCGACCAATGCTTGTAGCAAAGGCCATCATGAGGCCCACTGAGGCCACAACGGCAGCAATCATGATGGCCACTTCGTCCACCATACCGACCGCGGTGATGATGGAATCCAGTGAGAACACCAAGTCAATGACCATGATTTGCAAAATGATGGCCGCCATGGTGGCCTTGACCACGCTGCCACCGTGCTCTTCTTCACCTTCGAGTGATTGGTGAATTTCACCCGTGCTTTTCCAGATCAGGAACAGGCCACCGGAAATCAAAATCAAATCGCGACCTGAAATGTCTTTGCCAAACGCGGTAAACAAAGGTTCGACCAACCCCACGATGACCGATAGCAACAGCAGCAAACCAATGCGCATGAACATGGCCATGAATAAGCCCACACGACGTGCCAACTCACGTTTCTCAGGTGGTAACTTGTCCACCAAGATGGAAATGAAAATGATGTTGTCGATGCCCAGCACCAGCTCAAGTGCTGTGAGGGTGGCAAACGCTATCCAGGTTTGCGGGTCGGTCAAGAGTTCCATGCGGTGCTTTCTGATTCAGATAGCCCGCATGGTAACGAGGGTTTAAAAGTCCACAAATTGTGGGCTTTTAGGTCGAGTTACTGATGGGTAAAGGCAGCAGGGCGTTTGTTGACAAACGCGTCCATGCCCTCTTTTTGGTCAGCGGTGGCAAACAAGGCGTGGAATAAGCGGCGTTCAAACATCACGCCGTCAGCCAAGGAGCCTTCAAATGCGCGGTTCACCGATTCTTTGGCGGCCATCGCAGCGATGTGTGAGTAGCCACTGATCATGAGGGCGGCGCCCAAAGTTTCTTCCATCAATTTTTCCAACGGCACCACGCGGCTGACCAAGCCGGCACGTTCTGCTTCTGCGGCGTCCATCATGCGGCCGGTCAACGCCAAGTCCATGGCTTTGGATTTGCCCACCGCGCGTGGCAAGCGCTGTGTGCCGCCTGCACCCGGGATGATGCCGAGTTTGATTTCGGGTTGACCAAACTTGGCATTGTCAGCGGCGATGATGAAGTCGCACATCATGGCCAACTCGCAGCCACCGCCCAAAGCAAAGCCGCTTACCGCTGCGATGACGGGTTTGCGAATGCTGCGAATGGTTTCCCAGTCGCGGGTGATGTAGTCGTTCTTGTACACGTCAGCAAAGCTGTAGGTGGCCATGGCGCCAATGTCGGCACCTGCGGCAAATGCTTTTTCGCTGCCCGTGATGACCATGCAGCCAATGGCTTCGTTGGCATCAAAGTCTTT
>CANCGU010000178.1 GCA_947377705.1 Comamonadaceae bacterium | reverse complement strand
GGGGTCTGCCGCAGCCACGGCCGCGTCCAGCGCGGCTTGGGGGTTGTCATGGGTGCTGGCTTGCACGTCTTTGCGAGCGTTGCCGGCTTGCCATACGGCTTGCAACTGAGTGGCTTTGGCGGCACGCTCGGTAGGCAAATCGCAAAAGTACCAGCGGTCCACCAAGGGGGCCACACGCGCCAGCATGGGGGCCACGTCTTTGTCGGCCATGGCACCAAACACCACATGGGTGGTGGGGTAAAAACCCATCGCATCCAAGTTTTCGGTCAATGCGGCCACGGCATGGGCGTTGTGCGCCACATCAAACACCAAAGCAGGTTGGCCAGGAACGATTTGAAAACGCCCCGGCAACTCCACCATGGCCAAGCCATTGCGAATGGCTTGCGCTGTCACAGGCATCTCGCTGCGCAAGGCCTCTAGCGCGGCCAACACGCCACTGGCATTGACCAGCTGATTGGCACCACGCAGCGCGGGATAAGCCAAACCGCTGTAACGGCGCCCACGCCCTGCCCAGCCCCATTGTTGCTTGTCACCGGTGAAGTTGAAGTCACGGCCAAACAGCCACAAGTCGGCGCCAATTTCAGTGGCGTGGTCAATCACGCTTTGCGGCGGCACGGGGTCGCTCACGATGACGGGACGGCCCGTGCGCATGATGCCTGCCTTCTCGCGGCCTATGGTTTCGCGGTCATGGCCCAAGAAGTCCATGTGGTCCAAGTCCACGCTGGTGATGATCGAGCAGGTCGGGTCAATCACATTCACGGCATCTAAGCGGCCGCCCAAGCCCACTTCGAGAATGGCCACGTCAATGGGTGACGAGGCCATCAGACTCAAAATCGCCAAGGTGGTGAATTCGAAGTAAGTGAGTGACACCTCACCGCCTTGCGTACGCGCGGCTTCTACTTTCTCAAAATGGGGCAGCAAATCGTCGGGCTGCACGGTTTCGCCGTGCACACGGCAGCGTTCTTGGAAATGCACCAAATGTGGTGAGGTGTAAACGCCGGGGCGATAACCTGCCTCTAACAAACAAGCCTCCAACATGGCGCAGGTCGAGCCCTTGCCATTGGTGCCCGCCACCGTGATGACGGGGCAATCAAATTTGAGCGCCATACGCTCGACCACAGTGCGCACGCGCTCCAGGCCCATGTCGATGTTTTTGGGGTGCAAACGCTCGCAATGCGCGAGCCAGCTGGCTAATGAATTCATCTTTCAATTGTCGCCCACGACTGCAAGCCATTCGGTTTGCGGCATGATTCACCCTATGAGCAAAGCAACCATCACCGTTTACGGCATTCCCAACTGCGACAGCGTCAAAAAAGCCCGCGTCTGGCTGACCGACCATGGCGTGGACTACGTGTTTCACGATTTCAAAAAACAAGGCGTACCGCCAGACACCTTGGACTTGTGGCTCCAGCAAGTGAGCTGGGATGTCTTGGTGAACCGCAAAGGCACCACTTGGCGCAAACTCGATGCAGCCCAGCAAGCCAGCGTGGTCGACAACGCATCGGCACGCGCCGTGATGCTAGAACACCTCAGCGTGATCAAGCGCCCCGTGGTGGTTCAAGGCCACACGGTCATCGTCGGCGTCAACCCAGAGGCATGGGCACGCGTTGTGGAATGAGCGGTGAACGCGCAAGTTTTACCCATGCTTTACAGACCCTCAAGGGTCAAAGCACTACACTTCTGCCCAGTTAAAGAGAGATACCCCATGAAAAACAATTCCATTCACCTCACCTACATCGCCGGTTTAATGACCGCGCTGGCCACCTTTTCTGTGCAAGCCCAAGAAGTCGGCAAAGTCATCTCCAGCACGCCCATCATTCAACAAGTCGCGGTGCCCCGTCAGGTGTGCAACAACCAACAAGTCGTCACTGAAGGCCAAAAATCAGGCGCAGGCGCTGCAATGGGCGCTATCGCTGGCGGTGCGATTGGCAACCAAATTGGTAACGGCTCAGGTCGCGCCTTGGCCACCATGGCCGGCATCTTTGGCGGCGCCATCATGGGCGACAAAATCGAAGGACCCACCACCCCTGAAGTGCGCAACGTACAAAATTGCAGCCAGCAAATGTTCTACGAAAACCGCACCATGGCCTACAACGTGGTTTACGAATTCGCAGGCAAGCAATACACCGTGCAAATGCCCCAAGACCCAGGCCCTACCGTGCGTTTACAAATCACCCCCATGGCGCCTGCCGCCAACACGGGCTACGGCGTGCCACCAGCAGGCTCCGCCCCTCGCTACTAAGCCAGACAACACGCCTATTTCGGCGTGATACATCAGCAAAAGCCGCTTGCAGCGGCTTTTGTCGTTTTGGGTCACCTAAAATCTACGGTTTTGCAATTCATACCGAGCGCACACCATGACCACAGAAAAAATCGACAGCGTCAGCATCACCACCCAAGCCAATGTGTTTTTTGACGGCAAGTGCATCAGCCACGCCATCACCACAGCCAACGGCACCAAGCTGTCGGTCGGCGTCATCTTGCCTGCCACCCTCACCTTCAACACAGCAGCTCCTGAAGTGATGGAATGCGTGGCTGGTTTTTGTGAATACAAACTCGACGGCAGCAACGACTGGGTCAAGTCCAGCGCTGGCGAAAAATTCAACGTGCCTGGCAACTCGAAGTTTGACATTCGCGTGACTGAGCCCTACCACTACATCTGCCACTTCGGTTAATCCTCGGCGGACACAAACACCATGAGCACCATCCTCCAACACCTCCCCAAAGGCCAAAAAGTCGGCATCGCCTTCTCAGGCGGCCTCGACACCTCTGCTGCCTTGCTGTGGATGAAGCAAAAGGGCGCTGTGCCCTACGCCTACACCGCCAACCTCGGCCAGCCCGACGAGTCGGACTACAACGAAATCCCGCGCAAAGCGATGGAGTACGGCGCTGAAAAAGCCCGCCTCATCGACTGCCGCAAACAACTCGCGCACGAAGGCATTGCCGCCATTCAGTGCGGCGCGTTCCACATCAGCACGGGTGGCATCACCTACTTCAACACCACGCCCTTGGGCCGTGCCGTCACCGGCACGATGCTCGTGGCTGCCATGAAGGAAGACGACGTCAACATCTGGGGCGATGGCAGCACCTTCAAAGGCAACGACATCGAGCGCTTCTACCGCTACGGTTTGTTGACCAACCCCAGCTTGAAAATCTACAAGCCTTGGCTGGACCAACTGTTCATCGACGAACTCGGTGGCCGCGCTGAAATGAGCGCCTTCATGACCGCCAATGGGTTTGGCTACAAGATGAGCGCCGAAAAGGCCTACAGCACCGACAGCAACATGCTGGGCGCAACGCACGAAGCCAAAGACCTTGAGAGCCTCTCTAGCGGCATGAAGATCGTCAACCCCATCATGGGCGTGCCCTTCTGGCGCGACGACTGCGTGGTCAAAGCCGAAGAAATCAGCATCCGTTTTGAAGAGGGCCAACCTGTCGCCTTGAACGGTGTCGAATACGCCGACCCCGTTGAGTTGTTCTTGAAAGCCAACGAAATCGGTGGCCGTCACGGTTTGGGCATGAGCGACCAGATCGAGAACCGGATCATCGAAGCCAAGAGCCGCGGCATCTACGAAGCCCCGGGTATGGCCCTGCTGCACATCGCCTACGAGCGTTTGGTCACGGGCATTCACAACGAAGACACCATCGAGCAGTACCGCATCAACGGCCTGCGCTTGGGCCGCTTGTTGTACCAAGGCCGTTGGTTCGACCCACAGTCCATCATGCTGCGCGAAACCGCCCAACGCTGGGTGGCACGCGCCGTGACTGGCACCGTGACGCTTGAGCTGCGCCGTGGTAACGACTACAGCATCTTGAACACCGAAAGCCCTAACCTCACCTACGCCCCCGAGCGTTTGAGCATGGAAAAAGTGGAAGACGCACCATTCAGCCCACTCGACCGCATTGGCCAACTGACCATGCGCAACTTGGACATCGTGGACACACGCGCCAAGCTCGGCATCTACGCACACACTGGCTTGCTGTCGTTGGGTGAAGGCGCTGACATGATCAAGTTGGAAGGTGGCGCTAAGAAGTAAACACTTCTAGCTCCAATAAAAAAGCGACCTTCGGGTCGCTTTTTTTCTTCTTACACCACCACCGGCTCCGGCTCCAACCGAATGCCAAACCGCTCATACACACTGGTTTGAATGGCTTTGGCCAAAGTCATCACCTCACCGCCAGTGCAAGGGTGTTCTCTGCCGCCCACGTTGACCAGCACCAAGGCTTGCTTGTCGTACACGCCGGCATTGCCCACGGTTTTGCCTTTCCAACCGCAGGCATCAATCAGCCAGCCCGCCGCCAGTTTGATGCGGCCATCGTCCAACAGGTAGTGCACGACTTTGGGCTCACGCGCGATGATGTCGTCGCACTGGTCTTGGGTGACGGTGGGGTTTTTAAAGAAGCTGCCTGCATTGCCAATGACCGCAGGGTCTGGCAGCTTGGCGCGGCGAATGGCGCACACCCATTCAAAAATTTGCTGAGCCGTGGGATGGCTGATGCCTGTCTCGGCCATTTTGCGTTCGAGGTCGAGGTAGCCCAACACCGGCTTCCAATCTTTACGCAACAAGAAGCGTACGCGGGTGATGATGGCTTTGCCTGCCAAGCCCAAACCATTTGGTCCGCTGCTCTCGTGCTTGAACACCGAGTCGCGGTAGCCAAAGGCGCATTGCGCCGCGTCTAGGCTGAAAGCTTGGCCGGTGCTCAGGTCGATTGCATCGAGCGAGTGGAAGCGGTCTTGCAACTCCACGCCATAGGCGCCAATGTTTTGCACGGGCGAGGCACCCACGCTGCCCGGAATCAGCGCCATGTTCTCCAAGCCGGGCCAGCCCTTGTCCAGCGTCCAGCGCACCAAGTCGTGCCAGTTTTCGCCCGCGGCGGCCTCGACCACCCAAGCCTTGTCGGTCTCCTCCACCAAGCGCATGCCTTTGATTTCCACCTTCAGCACCAAGGGCTTCACGTCACCGGTCAGCACAATGTTGCTGCCACCACCCAGCACAAACTTAGGCGCTTCGCGCAAGGCCGCGTCGGCCAACACGGCCTGCACATCGGCCTCGGTGTGAAGGCGCACCAGTTGCAGGGCTTTGGCCGAAATGCCAAAACTGTTGTGCGCTTGAAGAGGGGTATTGGGTTCCACTAACATAGGGCGATTGTCTCATTCTGATTTTGAAAGCCGACTGCCATGCCTTCTTTTGACACCGTCCTCGAACCCAATTTGGTCGAAGTGAAAAACGCCGTTGAAAACACTGCCAAAGAAATCGCCACCCGCTTTGACTTCAAAGGCACCTCTGCCGCCGTTGAACTCAAAGACAAAGAAATCACCATGTTTGGTGATGCGGACTTTCAGCTGGTGCAAGTCGAAGATGTGTTGCGCAACAAACTCACCAAGCGTGAAGTCGATGTGCGCTTCCTCGACAAAGGCGATGTGCAAAAAGTGGGCGGCGACAAGGTCAAGCAAGTCATCAAAATCCGCAACGGCATTGAAACTGAAGTCTCCAAAAAGATTCAGCGTTTGCTCAAGGACAGCAAAATCAAAGTGCAAGCAGCCATCCAAGGCGATGCGGTGCGTGTCAGCGGCACCAAGCGCGACGACTTGCAAGCAGCCATGGCCTTGATTCGCAAAGACATGACCGACTTGCCCTTGTCGTTCAACAACTTCCGCGACTAACT
>CANCGU010000177.1 GCA_947377705.1 Comamonadaceae bacterium | reverse complement strand
AATGTGGTCATCGACATCATCGATGCCGTGTATCCCACCATCGAACTCGACTTAAAAGAAAGTCGGATCGACTGCTACATCGGCCCTGTGCCCGATGATTTAGGTGTCGATTTGGTCAAGGAAAAATTGCTAGACAACACCCGCATCATCGTGGGTCGCAAGGGACACCCGTTAGCCAAGGCCGCCTCTTTGCATGATTTGGTCCATGCGGAATGGATCAGTACGTCTATTACCCACGTTGCAGAAGACGAACTCGGGCCCCTTTTTGAGAGCAATGGCTTGCCACCGCCTAAGCTGGTGGTGCGGGCACATTCCGCACTCACCTTTTTAGTGAGCTTGGTCTATTCCGACCTGCTCATGATGGTGCCAGTACAGTGGATCAAATCGCCCTTGCTACGGGACCATGTCCAGATCATCCAAGTACAGGAGGATTTGCCCGCACCGCCGATCGCCTTGGTCAGACGCAATGGCCTGCAGCTGACACCTGCCGCTGAATATTTTGCCGACATGATGCGCCGCGCTGTGCTGCACATGGACGTCATCAACGACTGATGGTTGGCTAGCGTTTAAAGAACTTGGGCCGCTTGCTCGAAACTGAGGCGTGGGTTTCTGCCAAACAACTTGCTGGTGTCACCATAGCCCAAATTCACAATGAAATTGGTGCTGTATCGTCCATCAGGGAAAAATTCTGCATCGACTTTGGCGGGGTCAAAGCCGCTCATCGGTCCGCAATCTAGCCCTAACGCACGGGCGGCGATCATGAAATAGGCGCCACTCAAAGTTCCGTTGCGCGAGGCAGTCCCTGCCGCCAAAGCGGCATTACCCTCAAACAACCCTTTGGCATTTGGATTGTTTGGAAACACAGTCGGCATGTGTTCAAAAAATTGTTTGTCTGTGGCAATGATGACCGACACAGGTGCCGATTGGGTTTTATCGACATTACCCGGGCTGAGTGCGGGCATCAAACGCGACTTTGCTTCTGGCGTCGTCAAAAACACATAACGCGCGGGTTGCGTGTTCATCGACGTGGGGCCCATTTTTGCAATCTCGTAAATTTCCTTGAGCACGCCCTGTGGCACAGGTTTGTCAAGAAACCCATTCGCTGTACGCGCATGGGTGAACAAATGGTCAATCGCTTCTTTTGAAATCGTCATGATGAATCGCCTTTGATTAATTTTTTGCTGAAAGTTCGGTATTGGCCACAAACCACTCGGGCACTGAAGGTCCCCATAAGTAGAAAGAGTCTTCAGGCGCGTAGTCGCCTGCCGTCCAAGGATACTCGGAAGAAATAAAGTCAATGTCAGCGGAGTACTCGGCAAAACTACCCCAAGGATCGCGTACATAGTAGAAGTAGTTGGAGCCCAAAACATGTCGCCCTACCCCCCAACCATCGGCATAGCCCGCATTGCGCATTTGCTCGCTGGCCTCACCCACTTCGTCCACACTGCCTAAGTCCCAGCTGGTGTGGTGCAAACCAGGGCCTTCAGAATGGACACAAGCCAGCAGATGATGATCACTGCCATGCGGGGTATGCATGAATGCCACCAAGTCGCCGGAGCGATCTGACAGGCGTAAACCTAAAACAGCCTCACAAAAATCAATCAAGCCAGACACACTCGGTGTGAATAACAGCACATGCGATAACCAACGCGGATGTACTTTCCCAATTTGACTGCGTGCAGGTGCGGCTGCAGGTTGGCGCGCTAAAGCGCGTGCAGGTGTTGCAGGGGTTTTTTGACTGGGTGAAACTTTGTCTGACACGACCAACTGAAAAGGATGGCCGTCTGGTCCTTTGAGCCAAAGCCCCGGGCGTGTGGCCAAGGGATGTGGCGCACACCCAAGCCCAAGTTGCTCAATTTTTTGCTTGAATGCTGCTTCGTCTTCTGCATAAATTCCGAACGTCAAAAACTGCAAAGCCTTGGGTTGTTTGTTTTCAATGACGCGCATCCAGCAGTGCGAATGTCCGACCGTGAATAAATTCACGGCATTGCCATCACGTTTGACATCCATGCCAAAGGCGGTATAAAACTTCACCGCCTCTTCAATATCAGGCACAGTGAACACCACCGTGTCGATCGAATGCACGGCCAGCACATCATTTCGACGCTTGCCTGATTGAACGCTATGTGTAGCAGCCATAGATCACTCCCTAGAAAAATCAAAGACCAAGATAAGCACGTTGAATTTCGGGCTGAGAGATCAAGTCGCTAGCCAGGCCCTGCATGACAATCCTGCCCTCTTCCACCACGTAAGCACGGGTTGCCAAACTCATGGCCATCGCCACGTTTTGCTCAACCAATAAAACAGAAGTTCCCTGCCCGTTGATTTCGCGAATGGCGCGAAACATGTCTTGCACGATCAACGGCGACAGCCCCAAAGAGGGTTCGTCTAACAACAACAAATCGGGACACGCCATCAAAGCACGACCAATCGCCACCATTTGTTGTTGGCCACCAGACAATGAGCCCGCCATGCTGTTGAGTTTGACTTCCAGCGCAGGAAACAAACTCAAGACCCAGTCCAGTGATTTTTTGCGATGCACTTTGGCTTTGGGAATGAAACTTCCCAATTCCAAGTTATCAAACACGCTCATCTGTGTGAAGAGACGCCGCCCCTCGGGAACAATGGCAATGCCCATTTCGCAAAATTGGTGGCTGGGTAATCGCGTGATGTCTTGCTGATTGAACCGCATGCGCCCTTCTCTGACGGGCTGCAGACCCGCCATCGCATTGATCATGGTGGTTTTTCCTGCGCCGTTGGGCCCCACCACACAGACGAGTTCACCCGGTTGAATCGTCAATGACACATCCCACAGTGCAGGCGCCGCACCATAGCTCACAGAAATACGATCCAACTCAAACATGTGCGCCTCCCAAATAAGCAGACACCACTTCGCTGTTTTTCATTACCTCTTGGGCGGGCCCGACAGCTAACAATTTCCCATGATTCAACACCGCGACCCGATCGGCCAAAGCCATCACCGCGCGCATGACGTGCTCAACAAACACAATCGTTGCGCCGCGATCTCTGATCTTGCGAATCAATTCAATGGCTTCGTTAATTTCACTAGGCGTCAAACCCGACAGAACCTCGTCCAGCAAAACCAACCGCGGACGGCCTGCCAAAGCACGCGCAAGCTCTAAGAACTTGCGTTGGTGCAAGTTCAATTCATCGGGCAGCACATGCGCTCTGTCACTCAAGTTTGCAAATGCAAGCCATTCATAAGCTTCTTGCGTGGCCTGCTCTTGGCTCAGTGCATTGGCGCCAAACATCGCGACCAACGAAACATTTTGTAATACCGTCAAGTGGGCAAACGGACGTGGAATTTGGTAGGTGCGTGCAACACCCGCTTGCGCAATTTGGTGCGCTTGCAAGCCATCGAGTCGACGTCCTTCAAGAAGAATCTGTCCACCCGTGACGGGGTAATGGCCACTCACCACGTTGATGAAGGTCGATTTACCTGAGCCATTGGGGCCTAAGAGGCCCAAAATTTCACCGCGATAGACCTCTAATGACACATCGCTCAAGGCTTGAACACCTTTGAACGCTTTGGATAAATTTTTCACTTCTAACAGGACGTGTGGCTCACCTTGCAAGACCTTCGCACGCGAAATAGCCTGCACCTCCTCCGCGTTCTCACCATGAGAGGCATGTGATGACACGCTAGACACCGAGGTGTGCGCGACTGCCGTGTTGGGGGCACCCTTGCGACGGTTGACGAAGTACCACAAAATTCCGTTCGGTAAAAACAAAATCACAATCACCAAAATCACGCCGACCGCGGCCTTACCCAAGACGGGGTTGTTGCCTGCCGTGAAAAAGTACATCAAACAGGTGATGACCACGGACCCGACCACAGGCCCGGCCCAGTGACGCGTGCCGCCGAGCACACTCATCAACACCACCGTCAAAGGAACCGTGATGGTGAACACCTCTCCGGCCGTCACATAGGAAACGAACAACGCGTGAATTCCACCAGCCAATCCAGCCAAGGCACATGAAATTCCAAACGCCATAATTTTGTAACTGAAGGTTGGAACCCCCAGCACCTCGGCCACATCTTCGTCATCATGAATGGCAAAAAGTCCGACGCCCAATTTGGAAGCATGCACGTAGTAAGCCAGCAGCAACGTGATGACAGCCCCTGCGAGGGCCATGAGAAAAATAGAAGCAGAGGGTGTTGGCCCCAACGCAGGCACAGGCACCGCATTGAGATAAATACCTGGTCCACCGTCGATGCGTGTATTCAACACCACCGTGCCAACGATGAAGGTCACTGCAAGCGTCAGCAACGCAAACAATTCGCCGCGTACAGACTTGACGCGAAAAACCACCGAGCCCAGCAACATGCCAAACAAAGCAGCCAACAACGCGGCCACGGGCAGCGTCCACAAAAAAGGCCAATTCAAATTAGCGGCCAACCCTGCAGAGGTGTACATGCCAATGCCAAAAAAAGCACCGTGCCCAAACGAAAAATAGCCTGAGTAACCCGACAAAATATTCCACGACAGCGCAAGAATCATCCAATGGCAGATGAGATAGAGAAACGACTCATAAAACGCAGGCAAACCTAGCCATGGCACGAGGGCCAACAAGCCCCCTGACAATAAAATACCAACAACAGTTTTGTTCATTTTTAAAACTTCCCAGGTCGCAACAACAACATCACGATCAGCAATGAAAATGACACGATCGGGGCCCAAGATGGGGCGGTCACAACCATGGTGACAGCTTCACTGACACCAATCAAAATGCCAGCAAACAAGGGGCCTAAGGGGCTCCCCAAGCCGCCCAGCATGACGGCGGCGAAAACTACGCCAACCCAAGAAAAAATTTGCGATGGGGTCAGGGTAAATGTCAAAGCAAGGCAAACGCCGGCCACTGCAGCCAAGGCAGCACAAAAACCGGCAAGCACTCTAGAGATGTATTTTTCGTTGATGCCAAAAGCAACTGCAATCGGTCCATCTTCTGCCATGGCCCGCATGGCTTTACCCAAGTCGGTGTAGCGCATTGCGGCCCAAACAGAAAACGACAACACGATGGCTAACACCAAGGTGATGAGTTCAGGAACTGGAATAAACAAAGAACCGAGCGTGAACTTTTGATCGTTGTAATGCGTTTCTAGACGGCGGAAATCAGCCGTCCAAATGAATTGAATCGCACTCTCCATGATCACGGTGAGCCCAAAAGTCACCAGCAAAGAGTTAAAAGGGGAAATGACAAACCGCGACATGACGGTTTGCATCCCTACACCAAAAAGAAAGAAAACGGGCGGCAAAATCAACAAGGTCAGCAAAGGGTCGATGTGCCACACCGTCGCCATGTGATAGCTCAGGTAAGCGGACACAAACACCAACCCAAAGTGTGACAAGTTGATTTGCCTCAACAACCCCCAAGTCAACCCGAGACCCAGACCGATGAGGCCATATAGCCCCCCCATGAAAATACCAGACAGTATGGCTTGCGTGAGTAGGTTGAAGCTTGGGAAATTCATTTTGATTTATCGCACTTGAAGTTTGGCACCAGGCGCAGCAAACTGTGTGGGCCAGACCATTTGCCATTTGCCGTTTTGAACTTGTTTGACTTTCATCATGTCGTCACCAAAGTTGCCAGGACCGTCAAATCGAACTTGCCCGTAAATGGTGTTGACACGGTTTTTTCGTATCCAAGCAGCAATGGC
>CANCGU010000176.1 GCA_947377705.1 Comamonadaceae bacterium | reverse complement strand
CAAAGTAAAAACCATTAATTTGATGAAAATGTAAATCAATCAATTTCACACATTAAAACAGGTTAAAAAGCACGAAAAATTAGGTCAAACCCTAAAATAGAACACAAAACAAAATTTTGCTTAGGTGTAACTTGTACACATTTATATAGATTGCAACCGTATGACACGAGCCAGCACCATTGCCTACAAAACCGTCCGCCAACTGATTTTGGAAGGTGCATATGCGCCCGGTCAACGCTTGCTAGAGGAAGAGCTGGCCTCTCGTGTGGGTGTTTCGCGCACCTCTTTGCGTGATTGCTTGCGCCGTTTATCTGGGGAGGGTTTAGTTCGGATCGAGGCCAACCGTGGAACCTTTGTTGCCTCGCACAGCAGTGAAGAAATTGAAGAAATTTTTCAACTCCGAGCCGTCCTTGAGGGGCATGCCACCGCTTTGGCTGCCGTGCATGCCACGGCGCAAGACTTGGATGAATTGACGGTCATCGCCACTGAGATCGATACGTTGCTGGCCCGGTCAGACCTGACTGATGCCGACCTTTTTTCAGCCTTTCAGGTTTGTAATTCGCGCTTTCATTTCTGTATCTTGCGAGCGAGTGGCTCGCAACGCCTGCTGTCCATGTCGACAGCTTTGCTGGAGTTGCCCTTGGTAACTATGAAGGAGCAGATGTGGCCAGGGCAAGTGTCTGTCAGACGTTCCAACGAGCAGCATTGGGAAATCATCCAAGCGCTGCGATCGAAGGACCCCTTGTTAAGTCGTTTGCTTTTGCAGACGCACATCATGAGTACTCGCCCCCGCGTCATGAAGGCGGAGGGGATGTCGACTCCTACTTTTTTGTAATTAGCCAAGTACCACTACGCTGTAACAGGGCGTGTTGTATTGCTTGTTTAACGTGTCTTCGTTCTACAAGCCGCTTGCATGTCGCGATCACGAATAAAGCCGCATTGCCCACTACCGCCGCCAGTTTCGGCGCGGCACATGGCTTGTAGGTCGCTGTCGCGGATAAAGCCACATTGACTCTGGCCACCGCCGGATGTTGCGCGGCAATAAGCTTGCTTGTCTGGGTTTTGAATGAACCCGCATTGGCCCGAGCTGCTAGATGATGACGTGTTGGCGCGGTCTGCACTAGCGCGGCAAGCCGCTTGCATGTCGTGGTCACGAATGAATCCGCACTGGCCGCTGCCGCCACCTGTTTCGGCGCGGCAACGCGCTTGCAGATCACTGTCGCGAATAAATCCACAGTGGCTAGACCCACCGCCGCTGATGGCGCGGCAATAGGCTTGGCGATCTGGGTTTTGAATAAAGCCGCAGTCGCCTTGTTGGACGAATGCTGAGAGCGGCGTTAGCAGACAGACAAGCCATAGTAGGGCTCGAAGGCAAGTGGTATTCATCCGTGTTCTCCGGTTCGCTTAATTCTCGTACTGATTTAGTGCGAGTGCCGCACGTTAAAATCACCACAACTCCCAAAGCCAACTCTTGCGGTTGGCTTTTTTATTTCGGCAATTGCCGAAAAGCAAAGGCGACTCGTGTTTAAAAATATGATGGTGTATCGAATCGGTGAGGGCTGGAGCCCCAGCCTTGAGCAAATGGAACAGGCGCTGGACGCCGAGCGTTTTGTGGCTTGCGGTGCCAGCCAAGAGAAAGCCATTGGCTGGGTAGAGCCTCGCGGTGAGGCGCATGGGCCATTGATCGAGGCGGTGAGTGGTCAACGTATTTTGAAGCTCAAGATTGAAATCAAGGGCGTGCCCGGTTCGGTGGTGACGCGTAAGGCCAAAGAGCGCAGCGCACACATTGAGGCCACCGAAGGCCGCAAGCCTGGCAAGAAAGAGATGAAGGAAATCAAAGAAGACGTGAAGATGTCTCTGATGCCCATGGCCTTCAGCAAAGAGTCTTCTGTGCAAGTATGGATAGACCCCGCGACGAACTTGATGGTGATGGACGCCGGCAGCCAAGCCAAAGCGGACGAGGTGGTGACGATGCTGGTCAAGTCCTTTGCCGGTCTGAGCCTGACGCTGATCAATACCCAAATGTCGCCACAGTCGGCGATGGCTTCGTGGCTCATAGCCCAAGAGCCACCCGTTGGCTTTAGCGTGGACCGCGAGTGTGAGTTGAAGGCGGCTGACGAATCGAAATCCGTGGTGCGTTATGTGCGTCACCCGCTGGATACCGACGAGGTGAAGCAGCATGTCGAAGGTGGCAAGCTGCCCACACGTCTCGCGTTGACGTGGCAGGGGCGTGTGTCGTTCTCTTTGACCGAGGCGATGCACCTGAAAAAAATCACCTTCTTGGAAGGTGTGTTTGAAGGCACATCTGCTGAGAAGGACGAAGGCTTTGATGCCGATGTGGCCATTGCCACGGGTGAGCTGCGCAAGTTGTTGCCCGACTTGTTAGACGCCTTAGGCGGTGAGATGGCGCTAGGCTAAACGCCAGCGGTGTGCGCGATGCGAATTAACCTAGTCACCCCATTTGCCGAGAAAGATGCTGCCAAGGCGCTAGGTGCGCGTTGGGACGCAGCCAAAAAGTGCTGGTACATCGTGGACGTGGATGACTTGACGCCATTCATGCGTTGGATTCCTAACCTTGATGCAGCACAAGACACGGGCGCTACAGCGGTCACAAGCTCCAAAGCAAGCACCAAGGCTGCGGTGTTGAAGACAAAGCCACCCGTGGCTTCTAAACCCCCCGTAGAGGTGCCGCATTGCGGCTGCTCTGTGTTGCCGTGGGAAGACTGCGAACACTCGCTGGCGAAGCGCTAAATAAGCGCTGAAGCAAGCGAGAGTGCTTGTGCTTTTCAGTCGGTAATCAGCTCCGCGTTTAAACGGCGTGCGCGTGGGTCCACGTAATAGCCACCAAACTCGGTGTAGCGCAGCGCGAGTTGCTGGCATTGGCCGCAGGCATGCACATCGCAACGGTTGTACGGGAAAAATTTCAAAGTCACAGGCGCATCGGCTGATTCGTAGCGGGTGCCGCTGGGGTGCTGTTCTTCAAACGTCGGTTCATACACATCGGGGTCGCGCAGGGTGGCCACAAGGGTCATCTGCTGCGCTGGCCACACGGCTTCGCTCACGCTCTCCCAGCCTGCACAGTGTTGCAGGCTGCATTGGCAGGGTGTGTGGGGTTTGGCGGCCAGTTGGCGCAGGGCCTCGGGCGTGCTGATGAACGGAACAGAACTCATAGGGACAGAGCCTACCACTGGGCCGATATGTGAAAGCTTCAAAAACAGAAAAGCCCTGCAGTGCAGGGCTTTTTGCTGTCGCGCACGGGTCGCGACGAGGCTGGGTGCAATTACTTGCGCTTGGCCAATGGCTCGACGTTGCGGTGAGCAGAGCCGGTGAACAACTGACGTGGACGGCCGATTTTGTACTCGGGGTCGCTGATCATTTCATTCAACTGAGCAATCCAGCCCACGGTGCGTGCCAAGGCAAAGATGCCGGTGAACAAGTTCACTGGGATGCCGATGGCGCGTTGCACGATGCCAGAGTAGAAGTCGACGTTGGGGTAGAGCTTGCGGCTGACGAAGTACTCGTCTTCCAAAGCGATTTTTTCCAAAGCCTTGGCCAACTTGAACAAGGGGTCGTTCTCGAGACCGAGTTCTTTCAACACTTCATCGCAAGTTTCTTGCATCAACTTGGCGCGTGGGTCATAGTTTTTGTAAACGCGGTGACCGAAGCCCATGAGCTTGACGCCAGAGTTCTTGTCTTTGACCTTTTCCATGAACTCGCCCACTTTAGAGACGCCGCCCATGGCTTGGATTTCTTCCAGCATGTTCAAGCAAGCTTCGTTGGCGCCGCCGTGTGCGGGGCCCCACAAGCAAGCCACGCCCGCAGCGATGGCTGCGAAGGGGTTGGTGCCTGACGAGCCGCACAAACGCACGGTTGATGTCGACGCGTTTTGCTCATGGTCTGCATGCAAAGTAAAGATGCGGTCCATGGCGCGCTCAAGCACGGGGTTGACCACGTACTCTTCGCAGGGGGTGCCGAACATCATGCGCAAGAAGTTGCCTGAGTAGCTCAGGTTGTTCTGTGGGTACATGTAAGGCTGGCCCACGCCATATTTGTAAGCCATAGCGACGAGCGTTGGCATCTTGGCGATCAAACGGATGGCTGCGATTTCGCGGTGTTCTGGGTTGTTGATGTCGGTGCTGTCGTGATAGAACGCAGACAAAGCGCCCACCAAGCCCGTCAACACAGCCATGGGGTGTGCGTCACGGCGGAAGCCACGCAAGAAGAATTGCATCTGCTCGTTGACCATGGTGTGGTTGGTCACGGTGTGCTCGAATTCTGCTTTTTGTGCAGCGTTTGGCAGTTCGCCCTTCAGCAACAAGTAGCAAGTTTCGAGGTAATCGCAATTGGTCGCGAGTTGCTCGATGGGGTAGCCGCGGTACAGCAACTCACCTTTGTCGCCGTCGATGTATGTGATGCCAGATTGGCAAGACGCAGTCGACAAGAAACCTGGGTCATACGTGAACATGCCAGTTTGGCCGTACAGCTTACGGATGTCGATGACGTCGGGACCGACGCTGCCGCTGTAGACGGGCATTTCGATGCTGGGGCTGCCGTTGCTGAACGACAGGGTGGCTTTGTTATCTGCAAGTTTCATGGTGATTCCTAAATGTCTTTTTAAAAGCGGTGTTCGTTTCAGTGTCTCAACATACGCAGCACTTCAAGTGCTTCTTCTGTCAGGGGTTTGTCTGGCAATTCTTTGCGTTGCAACAAGATGTCGAGCAAATCGTTGTCAGACAGGTCCATCAATTCATACATGCCTCTGGCATGGCCCACAGTTAAGCGAGATTCATGCCGCTCGAAAAACTTTTGGATGAACAAATCGTTTTCGAGCAGGCCGCGCCGGCTACGCCAGTGCAGTTTGCTGAGGGCCCGTTCGCCAAGTGCTTGCTTGCCGTCTAAGCCGTCCAGCGTGGGGTCACCGACTGAGGTGTCGCGAAATGGTGCGTCCGCGTCCATATTGGTGCTCCAAGTGATGTTTTGCCGTGCCTTAGATGGCGCGACGAACCATCAATTCTTTGATCTTGCCGATGGCCTTGGTGGGGTTCAAACCCTTGGGGCACACGTCAACGCAGTTCATGATGGTGTGGCAACGGAACAGACGGTAAGGGTCTTCCAAGTTGTCCAAACGGCCAGCGGTATCTTCGTCGCGGCTATCGGCAATGAAGCGATAGGCTTGCAACAAACCAGCAGGGCCCACGAACTTGTCAGGGTTCCACCAGAACGAAGGGCAGCTGGTGGAGCAGCTCGCGCACAAGATGCACTCGTACAAGCCGTTCAACTCATCGCGCTCTTCGGGTGACTGCAGGCGCTCTTTTTCGGGCGCTTGTGTGTCGTTGACCAAGTAAGGCTTGATGGAGTGGTATTGCTTGAAGAACTGGGTCATGTCCACGATCAAGTCGCGGATGACAGGCAGGCCAGGCAGCGGCTTCAACACGATCACGCCGGGGAGGGTGCGCATGTTGGTCAAGCAGGCCAGACCGTTTTTGCCATTGATGTTCATGGCGTCTGAACCGCACACGCCTTCGCGGCATGAGCGACGGAACGAAATGGTGGGGTCGACAGCTTTGAGTTTCATCAAAGCATCCAAGAGCATGCGCTCGTTGCCATCCAATTCGACCTCGATGGTCTGCATGTAAGGCTTGGCGTCGGTGTCTGGGTCGTAGCGATAAATTTGGAACGTGCGTTTTGTCATGGTGTTTACCTGATCAGA
>CANCGU010000175.1 GCA_947377705.1 Comamonadaceae bacterium | reverse complement strand
CATAGGGTCAGCTCACTCTGTCTTTGTTATAGGTTTACGGTTTATCGGGCTTTGGCGTCCACGGTGTGGATCACTTTGACGGCCTGATCATCCGGAATTTCGCTGTAAGACAGCACAGTCAAATCGTTCACGCGGAATCGTGCGGCTTTAGACAGCCAACCACGAATCACGGGGGACACCACCAACACAGCGGGGTGACCCATATCTTCTACGGTGCGCGCACCTTCGCGCAATCCGGCAAATAAGTTTTCAGACAAACCCGGCTCCATCACCACGGCTTGCCCGGGCTGGCTTTGTTGCAGCACGTTGTGCAGCAGTTGCTCCAACGAAGGCTCCAAGGTCATGACTTGCAAACCGTTGTCGCCGTCGATCAGGCTTTGCATGATCATGCGGCCGAGCTTGGGGCGAACCATGGCGGTGAGTTGTTCGGGGTCTTGCGTACGGGTGCTGGCTTCGGTCAAGGCTTCAGCAATCGTGCGCATGTCGCGAATCGAGACAGACTCGGCCAGCAAGTTTTGCAACGTACGAGTCAAGATGCCGAGTGACAACTTGCCGGGCACCAAATCTTCCACAATCTTGGGAGACTTAGCAGCCAACTTGTCGAGCAACTGTTGGGTTTCGTCGTGGCTCAACATGTCGGAAGCGTTTTCGCGCAGCACTTTGTTGAGGTGGGTCGAAATCGCGGTGGCTGCATCGACCACGGTGTAGCCGAGGGTGCGGGCTTGGTCGCGTTGTGAGGGTTCAATCCACACGGCTTCCAGACCGAATGCGGGTTCGCGGGTGGCAATGCCTTCCAGCTGTCCGTACACATGGCCGGGGTTGATGGCCAACTCGCGACCGACTTTGACTTCGCCTTTGCCACGCACCACGCCTTTGAGCACGATGTTGTAGGCGTCGGGGTCGATGTTCAAGTCATCACGGATACGCACAGGCTGGACCAAAAAGCCCAACTCGGCAGACAATTTTTTACGCACGCCCTTAACGCGGGTCATCAACTCGCCACCGGTTTCGGCGTTGACCAAAGGAATCAGACCATAGCCAATTTCCAAACCAATGAGGTCGACTTGGTCCACATCGTCCCAGTCGAGTTCTTTGGGGGCTTCCGTTGGCGTAGCGTCTTTGACGGCTTGTTCGGCTTGCTCGTCTTGTACTTCACGGGTGACGATCATCAAACCCAAACCCGCCGAAGCCAAAGCCAAAGTGATGAACATCAAGTGGGGCATGCCGGGCACCATGCCCAGAATAATCAAAATCACCGCAGAGATGAACAAAGCGGTGGGATTGGCCAATTGAACCGAGGCCTGTTCAGAAATAGATTCAGCGGTCGTCACGCGGGTCACGATGATGGCGGTCGCCAGGGACAGCAGCAACGATGGAATTTGAGCCACCAAGCCGTCACCAATGGTGAGCAAGGTGTAAATCTTGCCGGCTTCAGCCACCGGCAAGTCATGTTGAGCCACACCAATGATCAAACCACCGACCAAGTTGATCAACAGAATCAACAAGCCGGCCATGGCGTCACCGCTCACGAATTTAGAAGCACCGTCCATCGAACCGAAGAAGTCAGATTCTTGGGCCAACTCAGCACGACGTGTTTTAGCGGTTTCTTGGTCGATCACGCCCGCATTCAAGTCAGCGTCAATCGACATTTGTTTACCAGGCATGGCATCCAAGGTGAAACGGGCGTTCACTTCAGAGACGCGGCCCGCGCCTTTGGTCACCACCACAAAGTTGATGATCATCAAAATTGCAAAGATGATGAAACCCACCACATAGTTACCTGCAATCACGAACTCACCGAAAGCCTGCACCACCTTACCGGCAGCGTGCGCGCCTTCGTGGCCGTTGACCAAGACCACACGGGTCGATGCCACGTTCAGCGCCAGGCGCAACATGGTGGCAAACAAGAGCACCGTGGGGAAGGATGAAAACTCAAGCGGCTTGCGTGTGCCGATGGCGATCATGATCACCACCAAGCTACAAAGAATGTTAAAAGTAAACAAAAAGTCCAACAACAGCGGCGGCAGTGGCAAGACCAGCATCGCCATGATGACGAGCACCACCACCGGAATACTTAGTCCGGAAAGGTCAAATTTCGACAAGTTGTGTCGAATCGTTGACAGAGTGAGTGTGCTCATGAGAGGAATCCAGTTGGAAATGGAACGTTTAGATTGCTTTTTGCCTTGAAAAAACTTTCGAGGCATGTTGGTTAAGCAATCGATGTGCCAAGTCAAACTGACACGGGTGAGCACCTCCGCCTTTAGCGGCAACAACTGTCCTGTCACGGTTCTTGCTTAACTCGTTGGCAAACTCGTTTAAAGATCACCATGAACCTGTCCAGTTATCTTCAAATGCCACCGGCTCCGTCGGTGCCAACCAACACCAGCCACGCGGTGCCACAAGGCACGCGCACTGGGGTTGGCACGTCTGCGGGTGCGCATGTGGGGTTCGATTTCGCGCAAGTCATGGCACGCCAAATGGCGCGCTTGGTACCGCATGAGCGGCCAACTTTTGCCGCTGACGTACCTGAGCCACCAGAAGCAACGGCGGCACGCGCACAAGATTCTCGCGCTGTAGAAGACAAACACAATACCGAGCGCCCAGAACGGGCAATGCGTGAGACGCGCACAGAAGACGATGCGTCTCAAGCCGATGACGACAGCGATGCGTCAACGGCCCACACACGCCAGCGCAACAAAACAAACAAAGGCCCCCGAGCCGACGCAGACGTTCTATTAGAGAGCTTGATGCAGGGTGCGCCTGTGATGCCTGCTAGCGCCTTGCCAGTCACGGCCACATCCATGGCAGCCGAGCCTGCGCCTCAAGCGCAAGCCGCTTCGGCACTTGCGGCCCCAGTCTCACTGCAAACCATTGAGCTAAGTCCGCAAATGCGCATCATCACTGACCCTAAAAAGGCCCCCAGCCCTGAGAGCTTGGCTGCCTTTGCCAAGTCCATGGGCCTGGATGAGTCAGAAATTCAAAACTTATTGAGCCAACAACCGGCAACCCCCGCCACCGTGCTTGCCAGTGCGCAAAGTGCAACAGTGGCAGGACAGAGCGCCAACGTGCCGAACGCCTTGCAAGCGGCGATGAACACCCTCCTCCCAGGCGCTCCCTCCGCTGACAGTGCTGTGGCTGCGCAACTGGCAGCCATGACAGACGCCGCCGTACAACCCCCTGTGGCGGCATCTGGTGCAGGCTTGGCTGCAGCAGCAACCACATTGGCCGCCCCCACATTGCCTGGCTTGACGGCCACTGATATGGCGGCCATTCAACAATTGCAAATCACCGTCTTGCCTGCCGCGGTGTTGCCTATCCATACCGCCGCCAACATCACCCCCGTCCCCAGCACGATCGACATGCTGTCGCTCTTGGGCACAGGCGTGAATGAACAAGATGTCAGCGCCCTCTTGTCTCGTTTCTCAGAAGACACGGGCTCCGAGAGCAACCCTGATCATCAACCCTCGCAAGGCGAAGGCAACAACTTCAGCAGCTTTTCACAAGCGCTGAGCAACACCAAAAATGCCGTCAATACAGCGCCTGCGAACGCCGCACAAGCCACCAACGCCAACATGAGCGAGGTCTACGACCAGCTCAGCGACAAGATGGCTACCGAACTGGCCGCGCGTATGCACAAGCAACTCAGTGACGGCGAGTGGAAGATGAAATTTGGTCTGCGCCCCTCCAACTTGGGCGGCGTGGAAATTCAACTCGAAATGAAAGACGGCAAACTCGATGCCGTGTTCCGTGCCGACAACCCACTCACACGCGATTTGCTACAAAACAGCAGCCAGCGTTTACGCGAAGCACTTGGAAACTTTGGCATTAATGCAGGTCAAGTGCAAATCGGTCAAGGCGGCGGTAACGCCCAACAAAACAACTCTGGCAATGCGGCTAAGCATTCTCAAGTTAGAGACAATTCATCTTCGCAAGTCAAAGGCACGGGTGACGCTTCTGGCGTGACTTCAGCCCGCAATAAGGCCAATGCGTCCTTGCTTGACCTCTATGCATAAATTACGCATGACAATCTGAACATTAGGAGAACGATATGGCAGAAGCAGCAGCAGAACCGACTGAAGAAGTAGTCGAAGGCGAACCGAAGAAAAAGAAACCGATTCTTTTGATCTTGGTGATCGTGTTGTCCGTGATCATTTTGATCATGTCGGTGATGTTCGGTACTTTGTATTTCTCTGGCTACTTCGAGCACAAGAGCGAAGCCGCCGCCCACGAAAAAGTGGACGAGCTAGAGAAAGAGGCCGAAAACGCACATGGTGCAACACCTGAAGGCCCATCGAAAGTCAAGAAGGAAGCCGAAGCCACGCGCTTTGAGAACACCTACTTGGAAATCGACAAAGAGTTCATGACCAACATCACGAGCTCGAAAAAAATCATGGTCGTGAAAGTGGCCGTGATGACCCACTACGACTCACGCGTATTCGACAACGTGAAGAAGCATGAATTTGCCATTCGTTCCGCCGTGCTTGACGTGATGCGTCAAAGCACAGAAGCCGATGTGGCAAAACCAGACTTCCGCGTTGAGTTGGCCACCAAGATCAAAGTCGTGATGAATGAGATGCTGATGAAGTACGAAGACTTCGGTGGCATTGAAGACGTGTTCTTCACCTCTTTTGTGATGCAGTAACTTTTGAGCCCACATGAAATCTAACCTGCTCTCGGACGAAGAACTGGCCGCGCTGTCGGAAGGCGTGCGCGACGGTTCGATCGAGACCGACACTGGCTTCAACGAAAGCGTGCGGGTGCGCAAGCACGACCTCGCCAGCGAAGACAGCAGCCTCGGTGTGAACGTCTCGTCGATCGACATGATCAACGAACGCTTCATTCGACTGTTTCGTCTTGGCTTGCTTGAGGTGTTGCGTACCAGCCCACGCGTGAACCCCACGCGTGTGCAAATTTTGAAGTTTGGCGACTACCTCAAAGGCCTGCGTGCACCCTTGTCGGTGAACATGGTCCGCATGAATCCCCTGCGCGGTAACTCGGTGATCATCATCGACCCCAATGTGGTGTTCAGCTCGCTGGACAGCTTCTTTGGTGGCTTTGGCAAAGGTGTGGGTGAACTGCCTTCTGGCCGTTTGTTCACGCCCACCGAATCACGCATCATCAAAATCATTCTTGAAGTGTTCTTTCGCTCGCTGACCGAAGCGTGGGGACCGCTGATGGCAATCGAATGCGAGCATGTGAGTTCTGAGATCAACCCTCAATTCGCACAAATCGCTGACGAAAACGACCTGGTCGTCTTGAGCCGCTTTGAGGCCGATGCCACCGCCAGCGGCGGCAAAGGCTTTATTGACTTGGTCTACCCCTACGCCACCTTGAAGCCCGTGCGCGAACTGCTCAGCAGCCGTGTACAAAGCGGCGAAGGCAACGAAGAATCCGACAAAAAATGGCGCAAAGACCTCGCGTCGGCCGTTGGTGATGCGAAGTTGGAATTGCAAGTCACCATGGGTGAGCTCAAAACCACGCTGCACCATTTGAACCATTTGCAAGAAGGCGATTTGTTGTTCTTCAAGAAAGAAGACACCGCGCTGATGAGCACCAATGGCGTTCCCGCTTTCCACGTCAACGTGGGCACACGCGGTTCACAAGTGGCCGTACAAATTGACCACGAACACGTTCACGGCAAAAACTGAGACAGGATCACATCATGACCGACGAAAAAGAAAACCCCACCCCAGAACACGACGAAGCCGAAGCGGC
>CANCGU010000174.1 GCA_947377705.1 Comamonadaceae bacterium | reverse complement strand
CGCTGGCGCCTTTGCGGTCAAACTTGTTGATGGCGATGAACTCGGCAAAGTCCAGCATGTCGATTTTTTCCAGCTGGCTGGCTGCACCAAACTCGGGCGTCATCACGTACATCGGCACATCCACGTGCGGCACGATGGCCGCATCGCCTTGGCCAATGCCGGAGGTTTCGACAATGATCAGGTCAAAGCCTGCGCACTTGGTGGCTGCCAATACATCGGGCAAAGCGGCGCTGATTTCACTGCCAAAGTCGCGCGTGGCGAGTGAGCGCATGAACACGCGCTGACCGCTGCTCCATGGGCCGATGGCGTTCATGCGAATGCGGTCGCCTAACAATGCGCCACCGCTCTTGCGGCGTGATGGGTCGATGGAGATGACGGCAATGCGCAAGGCATCG
The DNA here is from genome assembly GCA_947377705.1 of Comamonadaceae bacterium. Next base: position 5,342 of record CANCGU010000174.1, on the reverse strand, counting down.
CCTTGGTCCAAACGGATGCGACGCACCAACTCGTCGGTGAGTGACGACTTGCCCGCACCGCCAGTGCCGGTGATGCCGAGCACGGGCACCTTGTGCTTGAGCGACTCTTTGCGCACGGCTTCGACCATCTTTTGGTCGGCCTTTTCGTTCTCGAGTGCCGTGATGAGCTGTGCCAACTTGCGCCAAGCCATTTCGTTATGGCCTTGAATCTCTTTCACGGCTTTGGGTGCGTAGCCCGACAAGTCTTTGTCGCAGCGCATGATCATCTCGCCGATCATGCCTTGCAGGCCCATCTTCTGGCCGTCTTCTGGGCTGTAAATGCGAGTCACGCCGTAGGCTTGCAGCTCGCGAATTTCTGGGGGCACGATCACGCCGCCGCCGCCGCCAAACACTTGGATGTGCTCGCCACCGCGCTCGCGCAGCAAATCGACCATGTACTTGAAGTACTCCACATGGCCGCCTTGGTAGGAGCTGATGGCAATGCCTTGCACGTCTTCTTGCAGTGCGGCTGTGACCACTTCGTCCACCGAGCGGTTGTGGCCTAAGTGAATCACCTCGGCGCCCATGCCTTGCAAGATGCGACGCATGATGTTGATGGCAGCGTCGTGGCCGTCAAACAAAGACGCAGCAGTGACGAAGCGCACTTTTTGCGTGGGCTTGTAGTTGGCAAGGGCTTGGAATTCGGCGGACAAGTCAGACATGCGGTACTCCGGAAAACGGAAGGTGGGTGAAGTTACGTTTACGTAAACGTCAATCATAGCGGTGCTTCTTGAATTTTGCTCAATATCCCTTGCAAACCGCATCAATACTAGGGTTTGCACCAGTCTCCGGCGTGACTCAAACGTAGTTTTACTTAGCTATTTGAGCGCCGTGAACTGTCCAAGACGATCAGAATCGGGGCTCACTTTTTCGAACTCATTCACGTTTTAGGAGACACCATGATTCGTACCTTGAAATTAACCGCGATTGCATCTTTGATGTTCGCTGCTGGCTTTGCCACTGCTGCCGACACCATCAAAATTGGCGTGACTGGCCCCTACACCGGTGGTTCTTCATCGATGGGCGTGAGCATGCGCGACGGCGTTCGCTTGGCTGCACAAGAAATCAACAAGGCTGGCGGCGTGTTGGGCAAGCAGTTGCAGCTCGTCGAGCGCGATGACGAAGCCAAAAACGAACGTGGCGTGCAAATCGCCCAAGAGTTGATCAACAAAGAACAAGTAGTCGCCACTCTGGGCTTTATCAACACTGGCGTGTCATTGGCCTCACAACGCTTCTACCAAGAAGCCAAGATTCCAGTGTTCAACAACGTGGCGACTGGCTCAATCGTGACCCAGCAGTTCAAGGCGCCTGAGTTCCCAGACAACTACATCTTCCGCAACGCCGCGCACGACAGCATTCAAGCGCCCATGATCGTGGAAGAGGCCATCGCACGTCGCGGTTTCAAGAAAGTCGCCATCTTGGCTGACTCCACCAACTACGGCCAACTCGGTCGTGATGACTTGGAAAAAGCTTTGGCAGCCAAAGGCGTGAAAGCTGTGGCGGTTGAGAAGTTCAACGTGAAAGACGTGGACATGACCGCTCAGTTGCTCAAGGCCAAAGAAGCTGGTGCTGAAGTCATCTTGACTTACGCGATTGGCCCAGAGTTGGCTCAAATCGCCAACGGCATGACCAAGCTGGGCTGGAAAGTTCCCATGATTGGCAGCTGGACTTTGTCGATGGCCAACTTCATCGACAACGCAGGCCCTGGTGGTGAAGGTGCGCGCATGCCACAAACCTTCATTCAAGAACCCAACACCATGAAGCGCAAAGCCTTCATCGACAGCTACTTGAAGACCTTCAAGCCAAAGAACAACCGCATCGACTCACCTGTGTCTGCGGCTCAAGGCTATGACTCGGTGTACTTGTTGACTGCTGCGATCAAGCAAGCCGGCACAACTGAAGGCCCTAAGGTTCGTGAAGCCTTGGAAAACCTGCAAGCCAAAGTGGAAGGCGTTGTGACAACTTACGACAAGCCATTCACCCACGACGACCACGAAGCCATCACTGCCAACATTCCTGTGTTTGGTGAAGTCAAGGGCAGCAAAGTGGTTTACGCCTACGCAGAAGATGCCAAAAAAGGTTCTGACATCCGTCAGAAAGCCGCAAAGCAGCCTGCCAAGAAGTAATTATTTTTAGAAACCCAAGCACCGCACTTGCTGCATAGGCAAGTGCGGTGCTTTTTAATCAAGAGCGCATATATGGAAATTCTGCTGCAACTTATTTATAGTGGCGTCGCGCTGGGCATGATTTACGCGGTCATCGCGTTTGGCTACCAGTTGACGTTCGCTACCTCGGACACCTTGAACTTCGGTCAAGGCGAGGCCTTGATGTTGGGCGCTTTGGTGGGCCTGACGTTGGTAGACACTTTGGGTGTCAATTACTGGCTGGCCTTACCTGTGGTCGGTGCTTTTGGCTTGCTGCAAGGGGCGCTGGTGGAACGCATTGCTGTTCGACCCGCCATCAAAATCAAGAGCGAGTTTGGTTGGATCATGTCTACCATCGCCTTGGGCATTATTTTTAAAAACGTGGCCGAAAACATTTGGGGCCGCGATGATTTGAAGTTTCCTTCGCCGTTGCCCGAAGCGCCCATGAAAATTTTGGGCGCCAACGTGCTACCCATGGAGCTGCTGGTCATTGGGGGTGCTTTGGTGATGATGTTGGCCGTTGAGTTTTTCAACCGCAAAACCATTTACGGCAAAGCCGTGGTGGCCACCTTCAACGACCGCGATGCCGCGAAGTTGATGGGCATCAACACAGGTTTGGTCATCACCTTTTCTTATGCCTTGTCATCACTCACCGCTTCGTTTGCGGGTGTGTTGATTGCACCCTTGACCTTGACGGGCGCCACCATGGGCGCGGTGTTGGGCCTTAAAGCTTTTGCGGTTGCCATCATTGGTGGCTTGACCAGCGGCATGGGCATCATCGTGGGCGGCATTATTTTGGGTGTGGCCGAAACCACCACCGGTTTTTACATTTCCACGGGCTACAAAGATGTACCCGGTTTGGTCTTGTTACTCTTGGTCTTGGCAGTCAAACCTGCTGGACTGTTTGGTAAATCTGCGATCAAGAAGGTCTAAAAAATGAATCGCAAATATTTAATCGCTTCCGTGTTGGGCTTTGCGCTCTTGGCGCTCGTGCCCATCTTCACGCACAACCCGTATTACATCCACTTGGTCGAAACCATCATGATCTATGCGATCTTGTTGTTTGGTTTGGACATCGTGGTGGGTTACACCGGCCAAGTGTCTTTGGGCCACGCCGGCTTGTTTGGTATTGGTGCTTACACAGCGGGCGTGTTGTTTCTCAAACTCGGCGCCCCGTTCTGGCTGATCGTGCCTGCCAGCATTGCCGTCACGGCTGTGTTTGGCGCCTTGTTGGCTTTGCCCGCGTTGCGCGTGTCTGGCCCGTACTTGGCCATGGTGACCTTGGCGTTTGGCACCATCATCCAAATTTTGATCAACGAGATGACCTTCCTCACCGAAGGCCCCATGGGCATCAAGATCCCTAAGCCCACCGTGGCAGGCTACAAGTTTGACGAGCAATCGTTTTATTGGGTGGTCACTGCGTTGCTGGCGTTGTCTTTGCTTGTGGTGCACCGCGTGTTGCGTTCGCAATTGGGCCGTGCCTTTGAAGCGCTGCGTGGTAGCCCTGTGGCATCTGACTGTATGGGTGTGTCGGTGTACCGATACAAGGTGTACGCCTTCGTTATCAGTGCTGGCTTTGCCGGTTTGGCGGGTTGTTTGTATGCCTACTCTGAGCAATACATTTCCCCCAACACTTACAACAACGAACTGACTGTGATGTTCTTGTTGGCCGTCATCATGGGCGGGCGTAAAACGCGCATTGGCTCGATGTTGGGTGCCACCATCATCGTGCTGTTGCCTAAGCTGTTGGACGACCTAGAAATGTTCCGCATGGTCGCCAGCGTGTTGGCCGTGCTGATGTTGATCGGCGCCCTCATTGGCGTAGCACGCAAGATCACCACCTTCCAAACCATGGCAGTGCCAGTGGTGGGCACGGCGGCATTGGCCGCGTTTGCCTTCTGGTTGGACAACATCACCGATTGGCGTTTGTCGATCTTTGGCTTGATGATCTTGTTCGTGGTGTATTACCTGCAAGACGGCATTGTTGGCTTTGTGCGCAGCCTGTGGGCGCACCGCAAACACGCCACGGTGCAACATGTGGCGCACGTCATGAGCAACGGTGACCCCATCATTCGCGCGGCCAAACATGGCGGCGAAGACCTGTTGGTGGCCAACCAAGTGCTCATGCAGTTTGGTGGTTTGAAAGCGATCAACCAAGTGGACCTGCGTATCAAGCGCGGCACCATTCACGGTTTGATTGGCCCCAACGGTTCGGGCAAGAGCACGATGATGAACGTGTTGACGGGCATCTATGTGCCCACGGCTGGCAGCATCGAGTTTGAAGGCACGTCTGTGGTGGGCCGCACCTCGTCCGACATTGCGTTGTCTGGCATTGCACGCACCTTCCAAAACGTGCAGCTGTTTGGTGAGATGACCGCCTTGCAAAACGTGTTGGTCGGTTTGCATCACACCTTCCACAGCAACTTTGTGGATGTGGCGCTCAATTCATCACGCTACGTGCATGAAGACGCGGCAGCCAACGACCGCGCCATGGGCCTGCTGGCCTTTGTGGGCTTGGCTGAATTGGCCGAAGAACAAGCACGCAACTTGCCCTATGGCAAACAACGCTTGCTCGAAATTGCTCGTGCCTTGGCGCTAGACCCGCAGCTCTTGTTGCTGGACGAACCTGCCGCTGGCCTGACCGCGCCCGATATCAAAGAGCTGATTCACATCATCCGCAAGATTCGTGACCACGGCATCACCGTGATCTTGATCGAGCACCACATCCATGTGGTGATGGGGGTTTGCGACACAGTGTCGGTTCTCGACTTCGGTCAAAAGATCGCTGAAGGTTTGCCCGCCCAAGTGCAGGCAGACGAAAAGGTGATTGAAGCCTACCTCGGCGGCACGGCCGCTTAAGCGCACACGGAGAAGAGCGATGTTGACGATTAAAAACCTCGAAGCCGGTTACGGCAAAGTCCACGTGCTGCACGGTATTTCTTTGGAAGTACCCAAAGGCAAAGTGGTGACCCTGATTGGCTCTAACGGCGCAGGCAAAACCACCACCATGCGCGCCATCAGCGGCATGATCGCACCCACCGCGGGCGAAATCACCTTAAACGGCGAGCGCATCGATGGCATGGAGTCTTTCTCCATCGCCAAGCGTGGCTTGGCCCATTCGCCGGAAGGCCGCCGCGTGTTTGCCACCATGACCGTGAC
>CANCGU010000173.1 GCA_947377705.1 Comamonadaceae bacterium | reverse complement strand
ATCACCGACCGTGTGCGGGTGCCCGTCATCGTGGATGCGGACACTGGTTTTGGTAACGCTTTGAACACGCAACGCACGGTGCGCGACTTTGAGCGCGCGGGCGCGGCCATGATTCAACTGGAAGACCAAACCTTTCCCAAACGCTGCGGTCATTTGGATGGCAAAGGCGTGGTGCCCGTGGCCGAGATGGAAGGCAAATTGCGCGCCGCACTAGATGCCCGCCGCTCCTCAGACACACTGATCTTGGCGCGCACCGATGCAGTGGCGGTGGAAGGATTTGAAGCGGCACTCGAACGGGCGGAACGCTACCTGGCCTGCGGTGTGGATGCCTTGTTCATTGAGGCCGTACGCACACCTGAACAAATGAACACAGCCTGCCAACAGTTCGCGCAGCGCATACCCATGCTGGCCAACATGGTCGAAGGTGGCAAAACACCGGTGCAAAGTGCCGACGTGCTAGGCCAACGCGGCTACAAAATCGTGATTTTTCCAGGGGGCACGGCACGCGCGGTGGCGCACACGTTGCAAGGCTATTACGCCAGCTTGCACCAACACCAAACGACCCTGCCCTGGCAAAGCAAGATGCTCGATTTTGATGGTTTGAACGCAGTCATTGGAACGCCCGAGCTATTGGCACAAGGTCAACGCTACGAATGAGATCACGTATTAGGCGTCTAGTGCATCCGCAGAAAAACACAGAGATCACAAACTCAATTCCTAGCGTTTGCTGATCGTTGCAGATTCGTTTGCGTCAAGAAACTTGTGCTCAGAGCCTCGTCCGAAAAATACTGCACCTCACGCCTTGGGCTAAACCCGCTCATCATCAGATGGCAGGCGAGACAGATTCAGCACGTTCCCAGTCAGAATCAGACCAATGCCTAACAACGTCAATAGATCCAATCTTTCCGAGTAAGCCAACCAGCCAACTAGCGCGGTCAACGGCACACGCAGGAAGTCCATCTGAACGACAACAGTGGCATCTGCAAGCTGCATTGCCCTGGCGAAGCAGTAATGCGAATAGGTTCCGCAAAACGCCACCACAACTACCCAACCCCAGGTGTGGACAGAAGGCCATTGCCAGACGATGAGCGCCGGTACCAGACCGATCGCGCTTTGTACCACCAGCATCCAGAAACTTATCGCCACTGCTGCATCCGTGCGGGTAAGGGACTTCACTAGCACGATGGAGATTGCAAACCCGAGGGCTGAGGCAAGCGCAATCATCTGCCCGCTGTCTATCGCGCCCGCGGCGGGGCGCACGATCACTGCCACCCCCACTAGCCCTAGCGCCACCGCGAACCATTTACGACCACTCATTCGCTCACCGAGAAAGATTACGGCCAGGGCTGCCGACCATATCGGCATGGTGAATTCAATGGAAATCACCTGTGCGAGCGGGATCAGTGTTAGGGCTAAAAACCAACCATACTGCGCGGCATAGTGAACAGCATTACGCAGCGCGTGTTGAGGCAGCTTTTGGGTCCGAACCGCGCTAAGACCGCCTGCTGCGCGTACAAGCGGCCAGAGCATTAGCATGCCAAGAGCAGAGCGAAGCAGCATGATCTGGAACACCGACAGTTCGCGCGCGGCCTCGCGCCCGGAGACGGCGATCACCACCATCAGCGTCAGCCAGCCGGCCATCCAGCCTGCGGCGCGAGTGGTTGGGTTATTGAAGAGGGACTTCATCAATGGGAGCATAGCTCAGAGGCTCGTCCAGCGGCAACGCCCGTCAAAAAGCCACTGACCTAAATCAGTGGCTTTTTCACTATTGATGGGTCTGATACGGACTCAATTCATCGCATGACTCAAAGCGCGGTTGTAAGCGCTCAAATCGAGAAATTTCGCCGCATCGGGTGCAACACCACCCCACTGCCCTTCTATTTCAGCGCGCAGGGTCAAGACATTGCGAAAACCCTTCATGTCAAAGGCGCAGTCTTTGGCAAGACCACTGCCAGTTGTCATCAATTCTGCATAGGTCATCTCGGCGATCTTGAGTGTTAGCTTGAGTTCTCGCATCAACAACTGCAACGCCAAGTTACGTTGTGCTGGATCTTGTGAAGCTCGGCAACCTTCGATGTAAGCAGCCAAGTAGCGTTCTAGCACTTGTGGGTTTTGCCTCATCCAAGGCCGCATGACAAAGATACCCTGCGCTTGATAGGCACCAAAAAGGTCAACGGTGCGTCCCAAACTTTTGGCACCGCGCTCTCTAGCCAGAAAATTCCAAGGTGGATTGAGCAGCGTAGCAGCCCCTGCGGGCGTGTCCAAACCTTTGGTTCGCGCCTCAGACCCTCCCAGAGGGTCGAGTTTGTAATCTTGCCCCTCTTTAAGGCCTGCTTCCTTCAGAATTTTGCGCCCAATCAGTGCGTAGGCTGTGTTGGGGGCATCCACCACATACGTACGACCACGCATGTCGGCCACTTTGTTGATGTCTTGACGCACCAACAGTTCGTTCATGCCCCCGTCTCCGCCCGCCACAATGACCGCGTCTGCTTTGGCTTCCTCAATCATGGCTACAGCGTTATCGACGGCAGCATGGGCAATTTCAAATCGACCCGCCGCCAGGCCCGCCCGCTGTTCTGATGAGTTGGGGGTGAACTGCATTTGCAAAGTGAGTCCACGGCGCGAAAAATACCCTTTTTCTTGCGCCATGTAGATGGGCAAGTTGCTGGCACCGCGAAATACATTCACGCGCAAGGTGACCGGATCGTTGGGAGGCAGTGGCGAATTCGCGACGTTGGCGCAAGCTGCCATGAGCAGGATCACGCAAAGAGTCAGAATTTTTTTCATAGGTCTCCTAAAGGGATGTTGAAAGCTTTACAAAACAAAAGCCTCATTCCGCCTTAATGCCAATGTCTCGAACCAACTTGGTCCAACGTTCAACATCGCGTCTCACTAATGCACGGGTTTGGTCTGCGCTGAGGGACATTGGTTTGCCTCCTGCCTTACGAAAGACATCTTGCAGTTCTGGTTGAGCGATCACTTTGGTCAATTCACCTCGCAAGCGCTCCTGTATGTCGTGCGGCGTTTTCTTAGGTACGAAATACCCAAACCACGACTCAAGTTCTAACGGTGCTACACCACTTTCCAAAATCGTAGGCGTATCCGGATGCATCGCATTGCGTTCGGCACCAGAAACCGCCAGCGCTTTTACCGTGCCTGCATTCACTTGAACGCGTGCCGTTGAAGACAAATCAAAGAAGAGATCGACACGACCGCCTAGTAAATCTTGATAAGCGGCCTGAGCGCCGCGATACGGCACATGCACCACATTCACACCCGCCAGATACCAAAGCGCAGCAGCCAGTACGTGTTGACCAGAACCATTGCCGGCAGATGCGTAGGTGAGCTTCTCTGGATTGGCCTTGGCATGGGCGACCAACTCTTTGAGTGAGTTAAAAGGCAGGTCTTTACGCGCCATCAAGGTGTAGCTATAGCTAACAGCAAGGCCAACCGGTTCAAAATCACGCAGACTGTCGTAAGGCAGCTTGTCGTATAGGCCCATGTTGAGGGCGATGTTCGAAACCGATCCCATCAACAATGTGTATCCATCTGGATCGGCTTTGGCTGCCGCGTCTGTGCCTACCAAGGTACCAGACCCAGGCTTGTTCTCAACCACAATGCTCTGTCCCAAGGACTTACCTAAGCGATCTGCCAATGCACGCGCCACGAAATCAAAACCACCCCCCGGGGGTTGCGGCACGATCACACGCAATGCACGATTCGGATAACTCGCCTGTGCGTATGCGCTCGGCAGCCATCCGCACAAATACGCTGCAGGTACTGTGCTTAGCAAAGTACGACGTTTGATATCAACACCGCGTATCAACTTTTTCGACATGGTCGTCCCCTTGTTCAAGTGTGACGTGACGCGCTGGAGATTCAGCGCTCTAATGTGCCACCAGCTAGCCAACGCGCACCACGTTTATAGAGCTGTTCAACTTCAGCGCCCTTGAGCATAGGCATGTCCATCTTGACCTTGTAGCCAATGCGCGTTTGGATGTAAGCCAAATGACGATAGCCCTCAGGAAAATTGGCGAGTGCAGCCGTATCCAATTTAAGTGTTGCAGACGAATCCACAGGATCAATGCGATCTTTTTCATAAATGGGTTGGCGATGCAGCAACTTCCATTCGCCGTTGTGACGTGTGACGAAATCATAAAAACGACCAGTACAGACCACATCACACAACACTGGACCGTTTTCACCCTCCACCATGCCACGCTGCGAGATGGTCATTTTTGTTTGTGCAATCGCTCGGTCGCCGGACACCTCAATGGCAGAGCCCCCCAAAAAGTGCAGAATGCTCACCCCCTTGGCCCAGCCTTCTTCCGTGACACGAATGAAATCTGCAAATGGCCCCTGAAACCAAGTGGCCATCATCACCCCTTCAGGGTGCCAAACGGTGGCAAATCGCTGCCAGTCACCCGCATCACGCCAGACGGCCCAACGTTCGACCATTTGTCGAATCTGCAGTTCATCATTCAATGTATTACTCATGTTTTGTCTCCTCTATGTTTTTTGGCTCAGTTCAGAAATAGATGCCCTTGGGAACATCGTCTCTGATATTGGAAAAACATTCTTTCACAGCGCCTCAGGCCAATTAGTCCCGAAGATGACAAGCCGGTTTGGCCAACGCATTGAAAGTTATAGAGATTGGAGATTGCCCAGAGCGTTGCACTCGGGCCTGCCATTTGTCACCGCGTTTGCGAAAAGTCGCCATGAGTTCACCTTGAAGGACGGGTGAAAGACAAGACCGCAAACAGCACAAAACAAAAAGCCCCTCACGGGGCTATCTTGTTGATTTCACAAGGAAAATCTGGAGGCGCGACCCAGAGTCGAACTGGGCTAAACGGATTTGCAATCCGATTAACTATGTATATAAATCAAACACTTAATTGCTTTCTATTTCCGCAACATAGTCCAATACATGCCGTGTAAGCCATTGATTTATTTACATGAAGGCAAGTAGTTGCGGAAACGAAAATAGAACTCACAAATCTACCGACGAGCATAAATAGACTACCCAAACTCAGATTTGGAGCATCGTCATGAAAGTTAGTTTTTTACCCCTCACCCTGCTTTTTACATCCCTCGCATCCCTCGCACAGATTGCCCCACCCATGGAGGTGAGGCCGAATCAGCGGATCTACACGGGTAATACCGAGGCGCACTACAGGCTCTGTGCAAATGGGTCATCCAGCAAGGCCTACGCTAGAGTGGATGCCAAGCCCCTTGAAGTCTTCGGGTGCCTTGATGTTTCGGGCAAAGAAATCGAAAGTCTTGACAGCCATTTGATAGCGCTAAGAATCAGGTAATCAGCGGTTTGACAGCTCCCTAGCGTCTGCCTTCATCTGCGCCCGCATTGATTTTGGTGCTGTGTCGGCAATTCGTTGGGCCTTGTCTTTGCGCATTTCGCGAACCCGCTTGATGATGCTTGGCATGTTGGCCGTCATGCGCTGGTCTGGGTTGTCCTCGTTCCAGTCGATCATCATCTGACGGGCTTCGGCTACTTTTGCAGCATCCCCTTCAAAGATTCCTTGAGCCCACTTGCTACGCATGTCCTGCGCGCGCAATGTGTAAAAGTCTTTAGCACGTTGGTTGATGTAGTTGGCTTCTTGCACTTGGGCTACGCTGGATGGTTGGAAACCGATCATCTTGCTCATGGCCTCACCCATGGTGGTGTCAATGACCTTCGCACCTCTTGAGTCGCGATACATGCCTGTATTGGCCATGTCTGCACCCTTGAACAAGTTACTTAATGCGCGTGGCGCT
>CANCGU010000172.1 GCA_947377705.1 Comamonadaceae bacterium | reverse complement strand
TCGTTGCTCAACTACGAGACGGTGAAGTACTTCAACAATGAAGCCTTCGAAGCCGCGCGCTATGACAAAAGCCTAGAGGCCTTGCGTCGTGCGCGTCTGAAAGCACAAACCTCGTTGTCGTTGCTCAACACCGGTCAGCAGCTCATCATTGCGGTGGCTTTAGTAGGCATGCTGTGGCGAGCCACGCAAGGCGTGGTCGAGGGCCGCATGACTTTGGGCGACTTGGTGATGATCAATGCCTTCATGATTCAGCTCTACATTCCCCTCAACTTCTTGGGTGTGCTGTACCGAGAAATCAAACAAAGCCTGACAGACCTCGATCGCATGTTCACGCTCTTAGAAAAAGAACGTGAAGTGGCCGATGCGCCTCATGCGCCCACGCTTCAGTTGAACGGCTCGCCCACGGTGAAGTTTGAGTCGGTGGTGTTTGCGTATGAGGCCGCGCGTCCCATCTTGCATGGCATCAGCTTTGAAATTCCGGCAGGCAAAACCGTGGCGGTTGTCGGTCCTTCAGGTTCGGGCAAGTCCACCTTGGCGCGGTTGCTGTTTCGCTTTTATGACGTGGGCAGTGGCGCGATCACCCTCGATGGCCAAGACATTCGCCAAGTCACGCAAGGCAGCGTGCGTCGTGCCATGGGCATCGTGCCGCAAGACACGGTGCTGTTCAATGACACTGTGCGTTACAACATCGCCTATGGCCGCACCGATGCGACGGAGGCCGAGGTGGAGCAGGCGGCCAAAGCGGCACACATCCACGACTTCATCGCCGCCACGCCCAAGGGTTACGACACCATGGTGGGGGAGCGCGGTTTGAAGTTGTCGGGCGGTGAGAAGCAACGCGTGGCGATCGCGCGTACCTTGCTGAAGAACCCACCAATTGTGATTTTTGACGAAGCCACATCGGCTCTGGACAGCGCCAATGAGAGGGCGATTCAGGCTGAGTTGCAAAGTGCTGCGCAGAATAAAACCACATTGGTGATTGCGCATCGTTTGTCAACGGTAGTGGATGCGCATGAGATTTTGGTGTTGGATGCGGGGCGCATTGTGGAGCGAGGTGCTCACTCGGAGCTGTTGGCGTTGAATGGCCGGTATGCGCAGATGTGGGCGTTGCAGCAGTCTTCTGAGGTTTGATTCTTCTGGCGTCGCGGTTGCGTTCTTAGTCTTGTGCGTTTTTAGTTGCGGCGAAGCTTGGGTGGCGTACCCCAAACGGCTTACATCGCTTCGCGACGAATGGCGCCTTATTGGGGTACGCCACCCAAGCTTCTATTGGCGCGCTATAAAACGGGGCCATTTTGCGCCTGAAATTTTCCGAATAACAACATGCGGGTTGGGGGAGGCAGATGCGGCGCCATTCGTCGCGAAGCGATGTAAGCCGCGTCTGCCTACCCCAGCTCGCATCCCCGAGGACAAAGAAAAAGGGCCTCCCGCAAAAACGAGAAGCCCTTAAACAGAAGCAAAGAAGCGTTTACTTCACGCCAGCAGCAGCCTTCAATGCAGCAGCCTTGTCAGTGCGTTCCCAAGTGAACTCAGGCTCTTCACGACCAAAGTGACCGTAAGCGGCTGTCTTGGTGTAAATCGGGCGCAACAAGTCAAGCATTTGAATGATGCCTTTGGGACGCAGGTCAAAGTGCTCGGCCACCAGTGCTGACAACTTGTCGTCAGAGATCACACCAGTCCCAGCAGTGTTCACCGTGATGTTCATGGGGCGTGCCACGCCAATCGCGTAAGCCACTTGCACTTGGCACTGTGTGGCCAAGCCAGCGGCCACAATGTTTTTCGCCACGTAGCGTGCAGCGTAAGCCGCAGAGCGGTCCACTTTGGAGGGATCTTTGCCGGAGAACGCGCCACCCCCGTGAGGGCATGCGCCGCCGTAGGTGTCCACAATGATTTTGCGGCCCGTCAAACCGCAATCGCCTTGTGGTCCGCCGATGACGAAGCGGCCTGTGGGGTTGATCAAATACTTGGTGTCTTGCAGCCACTCTTTGGGCAACACAGGCTTGATGATCTCTTCGATGATGGCTTCCACGAAGCTGTCTTTCATCTTGGTGGCTGACTCGCTCTGGTCAGGGCTGTGTTGGGTGGACAACACCACGGTGTCAATGCTGTGCGGCTTTCCGTCCACATAGCGCATGGTCACTTGGCTCTTCGCGTCAGGACGCAAGAATGGCAAGCGGCCATCCTTGCGCAGCTGGGCTTGGCGCTCGACCAAACGGTGGGCGTAGTAGATCGGGGCTGGCATCAGTTCTGGTGTTTCGCTGCAAGCGTAGCCAAACATCAGGCCTTGGTCGCCAGCGCCGATGTTGAGGTGATCGTCAGACGCGTGGTCTACGCCTTGGGCGATGTCGTTGGATTGCTTGTCGTAGCAGACCATCACGGCGCAACCTTTGTAGTCGATGCCGTAGTCGGTGTTGTCGTAGCCGATGCGCTTGATGGTGTCGCGTGCGACTTGGATGTAGTCGACGTGCGCGTTGGTCGTGATTTCGCCAGCCAACACAACCAAGCCGGTGTTGGTCAGGGTTTCGGCCGCCACGCGTGAAAGCGGGTCTTGCGCGAAGATGGCGTCCAAAATCGCGTCAGAGATTTGGTCAGCCACTTTGTCTGGGTGGCCTTCTGACACAGATTCAGAGGTGAAGAGGAAATTGCTAGACATGAAAAAAGCTCCTTGTTTTCAATGGGTTGTTCGGCGTTGCCGACCCTGAAAACTTGGAGCCCAGCGAACGCTTTAGCAGTGGTTTGGGCTTCGCCCTCACTCTCACACCGTGGTGTGTCATCGCCCTGCAAGTAGTTCTTTAACTCAGCGACAATCGAAATTCTAATGGATTTGTCAAAGTCATCAAAAAGTTCATGTCTCTCACCACCCGCATCTTTCACTTCCTTGCCCGTCTGCCATTGCCTTTGATGCAACGGTTGGGTGCTGCGTTGGGTTGGGGGGTGTGGTGGTTGTCGCCCAGCTATCGCCGTAATTTCAAGGCCAATGTGCAAGCGGCTGGCGTGGCGTGGCGTGATGCACGTCCCGCTGTCGCCGCCATGGGTGCGATGGTGGCCGAGCTGCCTTGGGTCTGGATGCGTCCGCACAGCGCGACGCTGGATGGGTTGGTGACCTGGGATGGCGCGGAGCACTTTGAAGCGGCCATGCAAGCAGGCAAGGGGGCCATCATCATGTCGCCACACTTAGGCGCCTGGGAAATTGGCGCACAAGCCATTGCCGAAAAATTTGGCCCCACGCATGGCCCGATGGTGGCACTGTTTCGTCCCGCCCGCAAAGCGTGGTTAGAGCCCTTGGTGGCCAATGCCCGCACCCGTCCTTATTTAGATTCCGCCCCTACCTCACTCGCAGGGGTGCGCACGCTCATTCGCACCCTGCGCAATGGGGGCTACACCGCCATCTTGCCTGACCAAGTGCCGCCAAAGGGCCAGGGTGTGTGGGCGCCGTTTTTTGGTCGTGATGTGTACACCATGACCCTGCTCGCCAAGCTGGCGCAACAAACTGGCGCACAAGTCATCATGACGTGGTGCGAGCGCTTGCCTGCGGGGCAAGGCTTTTGCATGCACATGCGTCCCTTTGAAGCCCCTGAGATGAAGGACGCCAGTGTGTCACCCGAGGTAGCTGCCGCTGCGGTCAACCGTGGTGTGGAGCGCATGGTGCGCGATGCGCCGGGCCAATACCTGTGGGGCTACGCGCGTGACAAACAGCCGCGCGCAGAGGGCTAAGTGATGTTGAGCCGCTTAGGTTTGTTGGTGTTGCGTGGCTTGGGTTACTTGCCCTTGTCGTGGCTGCGCGCCATAGGGGCAGCGCTGGGCGTCCTATTGATGGCGGTGATTCCATCGCGTCGCCGTGTGGTGCAAACCAATTTGCGGGTGTGTTTCCCGCATTTAAGCGATGCAGCGCGTGATGCCTTGGCACGCCAAACCTTTGTCTATTTCGCCCAAGCGTGGTTAGACCGAAGCTGGTTATGGCACCGCAGTGCTGCGTGCATTCAATCGCGCGTTCAGTTGTCGGGTGAGGTGGCCGCTTTGTCCGAGGCCACGCCGACCGTGTTGTTCGCCCCTCACTTTATGGGCTTGGATGTGGGCTGGACGGCGCTCACGCTCAACCTGCCTTTGCACTTCACCACCATCTTCACGCCACAGTCAAATGCCGCGGTGGATGCTTGGGTGTCCCAAGGCCGCCAGCGTTTCGGTCAAGTGCGTTTGTTTCGCCGTGAGGATGGTGTGAAGCCCATCGTCAGCGCTTTGCGCCAACATGAGCTGCTGTACCTGTTGCCCGACATGAACTTTGGTCCGAGCGAGTCTATTTTCGTGCCGTTCTATGGCGAGCCAGCTGCCACGGTGCCGTCGCTCTCGCGCTTTGCAAAGCTGGGTCGTGCGCGTGTGGTACCAGTCATCACGCGCATGACGGCGTCGGGTTATGAGGTGGTCGTGCATCCGGCGTGGCATGACTTCCCCACGGACGATGCCGAGGCCGATACAGCCACCATGAATAGACGCTTGGAGGTGTTGATCAACACCATGCCCGCTCAATACTTCTGGGTGCACAAGCGTTTCAAGACACGCCCACCGGGCGCGCCTGAACTTTACTGAAAGACGCTGTGGCTTAAGGGTGCATCCACTGGTACAAGGTGGTGGCCACTTCGTCCACACCCTGTTTCTTCAGTGCTGAGAACAAACGCACTTCACCGCCGCCGGCTTGCAGCTTGGCAATTTGCAGGGCCTTGGCCCCATCGTTTCGGTTGAGTTTGTCGGCTTTGGTAAGCAACACCAAAAACTTCAAACCTTCTTCGACGCGCGGTCGAATGACGTCGAGCAAGATATCGTCGAGGTCGGTCAGGCCATGGCGAGGGTCACACATCAGCACCACCGCGCGCAGGTTGGGGCGGGTGAGCAAGTAGTTGGCCATGACTTGCTGCCAGCGAATCTTGTCTTGCTTGGGCACGGCGGCATAGCCATAGCCGGGCAAGTCGGCTAGCACGGCATCGGTTTTGCCTTGACGCCCCATGGCAAACAAGTTGATGTGTTGTGTGCGGCCTGGCGTTTTGGAGGCGTAGGCCAAGCGCTTTTGCTGTGTGAGCACGTTGATGCAGGTCGATTTGCCCGCATTCGAGCGGCCGACAAAGGCAATTTCAGGTAGGTCGTAAGCGGGCAGATGGTGCAACTGTGCCGCCGTGGTCAAAAACCGTGCAGTGTGTAACCAGCCCATGGCATATTTGGCTTGATCTGTAGGGCTCAAGGCCTCAAAAGCCGCCTTGGCTGCGGCACGATCGGCCTCTCTTTGCGCCGCAAGTTCAGCGTTCAAGACCGTGTTTTCAGGCACCTCAGGCGTGTCAATCGGGGCGGGGGTGTCATGTGGGTCTGGCTGGTTCATGCGGCATTGTAGAATCACCGGAGTTTTTCGACGTCTTTGAGACCCATTAACCAAAGAACACCTATGAAGCTAATTGCCTCTTTGTTGATTGCTGCCGCCTTGGTAGCCCCCGCCCTTTCCCATGCCGCCGAGCCAGCAGCCCCTGCTGCCAAGGCCGATTTGGCCAAAGGTGAAGCCACCTATACCGCTGTTTGCGCGTCTTGCCACGGTGCAGACGGCAACTCGGGTTCGCCTGCTTACCCCAAGCTGGCGCAGCAGCACCCAGACTACTTGGTCAAACAATTGCAAGAGTTCAAGTCTGGCAAGCGTGCCAACGCCATCATGAGCGGCATGGCTGCGGGCTTGTCTGAGGCTGACATGAAAAACGTCTCAGCTTGGTTGGCCTCTAAAGAAGCCAAGCCAGGCTTTGCGAAAGAAAAAGA
>CANCGU010000171.1 GCA_947377705.1 Comamonadaceae bacterium | reverse complement strand
GGGTTCGATCAGATCGAAATCTTTTTCTTGAACCATGCGGTCGATCAGCACCGAGCCGACCATGCCGCGCCAACCGACTAAACCTACTAACTTGCTCATTTTTCAACGCCTTTTCAAATGTAGAAAACAGTGCCAGACCTGACTGTTTGCCCGGCTCGTCTGGCCGGGGGGCGCACGACGAACCGGAGCTGGTTAGCCCTTAATGGTCGTGGTTTTGATAGTGATTGCACGCGCGCTAGCCGCCACTGGTGAGGGGGCAGCGAAGTTCAGAGAGAACGAACGGGCGTGAAACATGGCACAGATTGTATCGGATGGGTGCTTGGGCCTAGCTGACAAATTTAGAGGATGAGGTCTGGTTAAGCTCAAATAAAAAACGCGCCACTGAGGCGCGTTCTTCGTACGGAACGGGGCTGAATCAGCGCAAGGCCTTCACCACCGCATCACCCATTTGTGCTGTGCCTACTTTGGTCGTGCCTTCGCTGTAGATGTCGCCAGTGCGCAAACCTTGGGCCAACACTTGTTGGACGGCGGTTTCGATGCGGTCAGCTGCTGCCGCTTGGTTCAAGCTAAAGCGCAGCATCATGGCGGCGCTCAAGATGGTGGCCAAGGGGTTGGCCACGCCTTTGCCAGCGATGTCGGGTGCGCTGCCGTGGCTGGGTTCGTACAAGCCTTGGTTCTTTGCGTTCAAAGAAGCAGAAGGCAACATGCCGATGGAGCCAGTCAGCATGGACGCTTCGTCGCTCAAGATGTCGCCAAACATATTGCCGGTTACCACCACGTCAAAGCGCTTGGGCTCTTTCACCAGTTGCATGGCAGCGTTGTCGACGTACATGTGGTCCAAGGCGATATCTGGATATTCTTTGCCCACTTCACTGACCACGTCTTTCCAGAACTGGAAGGTTTCCAGCACGTTGGCTTTGTCCACGCTGGTCACGCGACCTTCTTTGCCTGCGGCTTTGCGCTTGCGAGCCGCTTGGAAAGCCACATGGGCAATCCGTTCAATCTCGGGCTTGCTGTAGCGCATGGTGTCAAACGCTTCTTCGCTACCTGGGAAGTGGCCGTCAGTGGCCACGCGGCGGCCACGGGGTTGGCCAAAGTAAATGTCGCCCGTCAGCTCGCGAATGATGAGGATGTCGAGGCCCGAAATCAGCTCTGGTTTCAAGCTTGAGGCACCCACCAATTGCTCGTAGCAAATGGCAGGGCGAAAGTTGGCGAACAGGCCCATGTTTTTGCGCAAACCCAAAATGGCTTGCTCGGGGCGCAGAGGGCGGTCGAGGGTGTCGTATTTCCAGTCGCCCACAGCGCCAAACAACACAGCGTCAGCATCCATCGCCAACTTTAAAGTGGCTTCTGGCAGGGGGTGGCCGTGTGCGTCAAAGGCAGCGCCGCCGACCAAGGCTGTTTCAGATTCAAACTTGAGGTCGAGGACGTTCAAGACTTTGACCGCTTCGGCCACGATTTCAGGGCCGATGCCGTCGCCGGGAAGGATTGCGATTTTCATGTGTTGTTCTTCTAATTGGGGTTACATCGTGTGCGCCAACCAAGGCTTGGTGGCTAAGCGCTCAGCTTCAAAGGCTTTGATCTTGTCGGACTGGCGCAGAGTCAGGCCAATGTCGTCAAAGCCGTTGAGCAAGCAGTATTTGCGGAAGGCTTGCACTTCAAATGGAATGGTTTCGCCTTGGGGGCGAACGATGACTTGGTTCTCAAGGTCAATCGTCAACTCATAGCCGGGGAAAGCGTGTACTTCGTTGAACAGCAGGTCAATCGCGCTGTCAGGCAACACGATGGGCAGCAAGCCGTTTTTGAAACAGTTGTTAAAAAAGATGTCGGCAAAGCTGGGCGCAATCACGGCACGGAAGCCGTATTGGTCAATCGCCCAAGGCGCGTGTTCGCGTGACGAGCCGCAGCCAAAATTTTTGCGGGCCAACAGCACCGATGCGCCTTGGTATCGCGGCTGGTTGAGCACAAAGTCTGGGTTGGGCTTGCGGCTGGCGGGGTCTTGGCCCGGCTCGCCGTGGTCCAAATAGCGCCACTCGTCAAACAAGTTGGGGCCAAAACCTGTCTTGCGGATGGACTTCAAAAACTGCTTAGGGATGATGGCGTCGGTGTCGACGTTCTCGCGGTCCATGGGGGCCACGAGGCCTTTGTGTAGTGTGAATTTCTGCATTATTTTTTCTTCGCTGCGTCTTCAATGGCCGTGCCGGCCTTTTGCACATCTTGACCAATGCCGCGCATGGTGTTGCAAGCGCTGAGGCCCACAACAGCCACGAGGCCTAAAGCGATCAACAGGAGTTTCTTCATGTTTGTGCTCCTCGTTAAGCGAACTTGCGCACGTCCACAAAGTGGCCGTGAATAGCGGCAGCGGCTGCCATGGCGGGGCTGACCAAATGGGTGCGGCCACCGTTGCCTTGACGGCCTTCGAAGTTGCGGTTGCTGGTGGAGGCACAGCGCTCACCGGGCTCCAAGCGGTCGGCGTTCATGGCCAAACACATGGAGCAGCCGGGCTCGCGCCACTCAAAGCCAGCGGCTTTGAAAATCTCGTGCAGGCCTTCGCGCTCAGCCTGTTCTTTGACCAAGCCGGAGCCTGGCACCACCAAAGCGAGTTTGATGTTCTTGGCCACTTTTTGGCCGAGCTTTTTCACCACTGCAGCGGCTTCGCGCATGTCTTCGATTCGGCTGTTGGTACAGGAACCAATGAACACTTTGTCCACGAACAAGTCGTTCAGGGCTTTACCTGGCTCTAAGTCCATATAGGTCAATGCACGTTCGATGGCTGCGCGCTTGTTGGCGTCTTTTTCTTTGTCGGGGTCAGGCACGATGCCGTTGATGTCCAACACCATTTCGGGCGAGGTGCCCCAAGTGACCTGCGGCAAGATGTCTTCGGCTTTCAATTCGACCACGGCATCAAAATGCGCGTCTGCGTCTGAATGCAAAGTTTTCCAATAAGCCACGGCTTGGTCCCATTCCACACCCGTTGGTGAGAGTGGGCGGCCTTTGACGTACTCAATGGTTTTGTCGTCCACCGCCACAAGACCCGCGCGTGCGCCGCCTTCGATGGCCATGTTGCACACCGTCATGCGGCCTTCCATGCTGAGTGAGCGAATGGCAGAGCCCGCAAACTCAATGGTGTAGCCCGTGCCGCCAGCGGTGCCGATCTTGCCGATGATGGCCAGCACCACGTCTTTGCCGGTCACGCCTTTGGCTAAAGTGCCTTCGACTTTGATCAGCATGTTTTTGGCTTTTTTGGCCAACAAGGTTTGCGTGGCCATGACGTGCTCGACCTCAGAGGTGCCGATGCCGTGGGCCAACGCAGCAAACGCGCCGTGGGTGGAGGTGTGGCTGTCGCCGCACACCACGGTCATGCCGGGTAGGGTGGCGCCGTTTTCAGGGCCAATGACATGGATGATGCCTTGGCGTTTGGACATGAACGGAAAGAACGCGGCAGAGCCAAACTCAGCCATGTTGGCGTCCAGCGTGGTGATTTGTTCTTTGCTGATCGGGTCGGTGATGCCGTCGTAGCCCAACTCCCAGCCCGTGGTGGGCGTGTTGTGGTCGGCCGTGGCGACGATGGAGCTGACGCGCCAGACCTTGCGGCCCGCTTGGCGAATGCCCTCAAACGCTTGCGGGCTGGTGACTTCGTGCACCAAATGGCGGTCGATGTAGAGGATGGAGGTGCCATCTTCTTCGGTGTGGACGACGTGCTCGTCCCAAATCTTGTCGTAAAGGGTGCGTCCCATGAGTCTTCCTTAGGTGGAGCCTGTGATTTTATGCGGGAGTGGTGGCGCAGATTCACGGAAATGAAATAAAGCCTTCCTACAATGAACCATCTGCAACATCAGGCGATGTTGGGTGCCTTATTTTTGTTTTTTATGCCTCAGTTCTTGGTTCAACGGCTCACCGCTCTGGTGCTGTGCAGCATGGCTGCCGTGGGTGCGTGGGCGCAAACGACTGAAACAGAAGACACCACGGCGCGTTATCAACTGACCTACAACTGGCAGCACCACAACGCGTTTCAGGCCGGCTACTCAGGGGCGAACAGCCTGTCCCCGCAAAGCGAGCGCATGTACACCTTCAGCACCACGGCGCACTGGGGCTTTCGCCCATGGCAAGACGGTGAGTTGTATTTCAACCCTGAAGTGACCTCGGGCATCCCGTTTTCTGGCAACTTGGTGGGCATGGGCGGCTTTACCAACGGCGAAATCACCCGCGCTGGCGGCAGCACGCCTAAGCTGTATCGCCAGCGCCTGTTTGTGCGTCAAACGTGGCACCATGGTGGCAGCCAAGAGCACATCGAGCCCGATTTCAACCAAATGGCGGGGTGGGTCGACAAAAACCGTTTTGTTTTGACCGTTGGCAACTTCTCCACCTTGGACGTGTTTGACGACAACGCCTATGCCAAAGACCCTCGCACCCAGTTTATGAACTGGGGCAACTGGACCTATGCCTCTTACGACTACGCGGCGGACGCCCGTGGCTTTGGTTGGGGCTTTGCCGGCGAGTGGTACCAAGACAACTGGGTGTTGCGCTTTGGCCGCATGAGTGGTCCCAAAGAGCCAAATGGCTTACCCGTGGATTTCGCCCTGGGCAAACACTATGGCGATCAAGTGGAAGTTGAACGCGGCCACATGCTGGCCGACCAGCCAGGCAAAGTGCGTGTGCTGGCGTGGCGTAACCGTGCGCAAGTGGCGAGCTTTAACGATGCCACGCAATGGCTGCAAACCCACCCAGGCTTGCAAACCACACCGCAAGCCTTGATGGATGTGCGCGGTGGTGAAAAAATCAAATATGGATTGGGTGTGAACCTCGAACAAGCCATCAACCCCAGCGTGGGTTTCTTCTTGCGCGCCATGAAAGCCGATGGCCGTACTGAGACCTATGCATTTACCGAAGCCGATGGTTCGCTGTCGACGGGTCTCGTGTTCAAAGGCGGTTTGTGGGGCCGTGCTGACGATGCTGTGGGCGTGGCTTTCATGCACAACACCTTGTCCCCCGAGCGTCGTGGTTTCTTGGCCGCGGGCGGTATGTCTTACTTCATTGGCGATGCGGCGAGTGCCACGCAAACGCTGAGCTACAAGCCAGAACAAATTTTGGAAGCGTTTTACAGCTTTCAAATGATGCGCGGAACTTGGCTCACCACCGACTACCAGCGCATCCAAAATCCTGCCTACAACGCTGACCGTGGCCCGGTGAATGTGTATGCGCTGCGGCTCCACGCCGAGTTCTAAAACCTTGATCTAGACGCAGCGCTATCTGCCTGCCCTTGTGTGGCGCATCACTCGATGCGAATGCCTGCAGCCTTGACCAGTTGAGCGGCAGCCAGTGTTTCAGCATCTAAGTATTTTTCAAATGCGTCTTGTTGCATGGGCATGGCGGCGGCGCCCAGCTTTTCGAGACGGTCTTTGACATCGGGCATGGCTAACACGCTCATGACACCGGCATGCAGTTTTTGCACAATGGGCTTGGGTGTTTTCGCCGTGACAAACAAACCCACCCAAAAGGTATAGGCTGCGCTGGCAAAGCCTGCCTCTGCGATGGAGGGCACATTGGGCAGCAATGGCGAACGCTGTGCCGTGCTGACGGCCAAGGCTTGCAGGCGACCGCTTTGAATCAACGGCAGTGCTGACACCAGGGGTGCGAAGAACCAGTCGATGCGACCCGATGCGGTTTCAGTCAATGCCTCAGGCGTGCCGCGGTAGGGCACATGCTGGGCTTGGATGCCAGCGGCGACTCGGAACTTCTCGGCATTCATGTGTGTTGCAGAACCATTGCCTGCTGAGGCGTAGTTGAGCACGCCCGGCTGTGCCTTGGCTTTGGCCACCAAGTCGGCCACATCTTTGTAGCCTTTGGCGGGGGA
>CANCGU010000170.1 GCA_947377705.1 Comamonadaceae bacterium | reverse complement strand
CTCAACGACTCGCAATTGGTAGCTGTGCGCCACGTGATCTCGGCGCAAGACGTGGCCATCATCCACGGCCCGCCCGGCACGGGCAAAACCACCACGCTGGTGCAAGCCATTTTGGAAACCATCCGGCGTGAGCGGCGCGTGCTGGTGTGTGCCCCCTCCAACACCGCTGTGGACCTGCTGACTGAAAAGTTGGCCGAGCGCGGTGTGAATGTGATCCGCATGGGCAACCCCAGCCGCGTCTCGGACCTGCTGCTCAAGCACACCCTCGACGCCGGGGTGATGGCCCACCCCAGCTACGCCAAGATGCACGCGATGCGCCAAACTGCTGAGCAACACCGAGACACGGCAACCGAGCATGTGCGCCACTTTGGTTTTGAAGAGCGACAGCACCGCCAATGGCTGCGTGAAGAAGCGCGCACGCTGCGCCAAGCCGCCGACGACTTAGAGCGCTTTATGACCGAGGACGTGCTCGAATCGGTGCAAGTCATCACCTGCACGCTGGTGGGTGCCAGCCACCGCCACATGCGACACCTGAGCTTTGAGACCGTCTTCATTGACGAAGCCGCTCAGGCCTTGCAGCCGGGTTGCTGGATTCCCATTGCCAAGGGCCAGCGCATTGTGTTGGCGGGCGACCACCACCAACTGCCGCCCACGGTCAAAAGCGAACAAGCCGCCCGTGAAGGCCTGCGCGAAACCCTGTTTGAAAAGTGCATCCAGCGCCAACCCAACACGGCCCGCATGCTCACCACGCAATACCGTATGCACGAGCACATCATGGGCTTCAGCTCTGAGAAGTTTTATGGCGGCCAACTGGTGCCGCACGCCAGCGTGCGCCATGCGGGCCTAGAGGATTACGACCTGCGCTTTAATGACCCACGTTTTTCACCCGACCTGCCAGTGGAATTCATCGACACGGCTGGCTGTGGTTATCAAGAAGTTGCCATTCCCGAAAGCCGTTCAACGGCCAACCCCGAAGAAGCCCACTTGCTGCTGGAGCGGCTGGCGCAACTGCTGGAGCCCTACGACGCAGCCGAACACGACGAACACCAACACACCCCGCTGAGCATCGGCGTCATTGCACCGTACCGCGCCCAAATCAACTATTTAAAAGACGCCATCGAAGACAGCGCCGTGCTGAACGACTTGCTACTGCAACGCAGGCTTAGCGTGGGCACCGTCGATTCGTTTCAGGGCCAAGAGCGCGACATCATTGCCATCACATTGACGCGCAGCAACCCCCAAGGCGAGATCGGCTTCCTGTCTGACATCCGCCGCATGAACGTGGGCATGACCCGCGCAAGGCGCAAGCTGTTGCTGGTGGGCGATTCGTCCACGCTTTGCAGGCATCCGTTTTTTGTGGAGTTGTTGGCTTATGTCAAGGGCGTGGGGGGCTACCGCACTGCTGGCCAACCCCGCCGTTCGCCAAGCCTATGACGCTCAAGCGCCCGAGCTTGAGCTGGCCCGTGAACTGATTGCAGCACGCACGAAAGCGGGCCTGACGCAAGGCGATGTGGCCGCACGCATGGGCACGACCCAAAGCGTGGTGGCACGCATCGAAAGTGGCTTTTACGGCTATTTCGTCTTCTGTAATTTTTCGATTGCCTCGCTCATGCCTGCGAAGAAGTTTGCTTCAAGTGAACCAAGAGACTTGAGCGCCCTGACTCTAGATTTCTGGTCATGCGAATCTAGATCGGCACCTTCGCGCTCTAATTCCCTGGCAATCGTCTCCGACTGAGCCTCGACGATGGCATGCATATCCATTGCCAGCGCAGCGTCATATCGCCCGAGTCCTTCGATGGTGAGGTACGACCGAACACGTTGAGCACGATCCGAGACCTTGTTGCTCCACAACAAATCTCCCATTGCTCTGTCTTCGGTTTTCAGGCCAACGAGCAGGTCAACTAGCTGGACGATTCCGACATGGCTAACCATAAACTCTGCAAGATGGGAGAACGCAGACGATGCAACGTACTCGTAGAGTTGGCGGTCGGCCGTCACAAAGAGCCCTCGTTCCCCTT
Organism: Comamonadaceae bacterium; assembly: GCA_947377705.1. The sequence goes on along the minus strand of CANCGU010000170.1, from coordinate 3,932 downwards.
TTTGATTGTCGCCCTCAAGAAGGGACAGCTGAAGCGCATCATGTTCGATCAGGATTGGCGCTTTTCCATTGGACAACTTTGCAGCGTTGCTTCGCTCGAGGATTTCGTATAGCTTAAGAAACGTCGAATTCTTCGCTGACTCAGCTATACAAAACCCTCTCTTTTCAATCCAGCGCCGCAGTTCAGTTTCAGTCGTGTACGGTGCAACGCGCTTAAGAAAGCCTTCAAACCCTTTGGATTGGCCATTTTCAATTGAGTTGACGTAGGCGCATAAATACACGTTGATATTTGATGGACCGTTATATAGCGCATCGCTTCGAACCAGCATTTCGAAGTCCTCGCCAGCCTCTTTGGCAAATGCCACAGCGCTGTTTCGGTGGCTCATCATCTCGTTTAGATAACCGCTGTAGGCAAGCAGCTTGACTTTACTGCCAGCGTCAGAGGCCGCATTTTGCAGTTTTATGAGTGTGGTTCCGTAGGTGTGATAGTGAGGGTGTCCTTCTACAAACGCTGGCATTAAGAGGTTTGCGTCGAAGTACAGCTTTTGGGGCAATGTTGCTTTGTGTAGCAAGGTCGTACGCGGGGCTTGAAACGCTAGTTCAACCGCGAAGCTAATTCGCCCCAACTCGCCAAGCAAAGCAGTTTCTTGCACCGTGGGCCGTTGAAACATGCTTTCGAGGGTACGTTCAACTCGTTCTCTGTCAAACGCCGAAAGATTACCGCCGACCTCCAGAAGCACGGGACGAAAGGCTAAGTTATCAGGCGCCTTACCAGCTGCGAAGGCGGCACCTAGGTCCCAACCGCGTCGGTGAATGACCTCGCGAAGAAACATCCCGATGACATCGGCCACGTGAGCGGGTGGTTTCCAGCCCTCTTGCACGTGTGCGCGATTACAGACACTTGTCTTTAGCGTCTCTATTGCATCGTTCAGCGTCGAGGCTATCTCCGGCTCCCCACTCCAAGCGAAGCGAGCACCCGTGACTTCTGGGTTCTTGTGCTTCCTGACCAGTTCGGCGCTGATAAGCGCCTTCAGCGCTCTATCTACAAGCTGGTTGACTTCCTTTCCCCTAACACCGAGCGCTTTCCTGACCTGCTCGTGGAGGTCAGCTAGTCCAAGTGACTTCGGATGGCTCTCTTGCAAGGAGGCGGATAGCACCCCCTCTATGACAATCTCTCGAAGCGGCGTCTGCTCCGACGCTACGCTCACTCGCGCATAGCAGGCGGCCAGATATTGTTTCGTTGCAGAGTATGGATGAGCTGCCGCAACTACGGTTCTGGCAGGTGTCTTGCTTAGGGATTTCGCGTAGGTCGAAATTCCATCCCAGAGTGCACGATGGTTATCAGCAGTGTCGTATTTCACGACCGTGATGTTGAGGCGATTTGCTTTTTGGATTAGCTCGGATGCGTTTGTCTCGGGAAGGATGGCTAAATGTCGCCCGGGCGCACCTGGGCCGAATCGCCTCTCAATTTGTTCAAGTACGTACTTAATCGCAGGGTCGTAGAAGGAAAAACCAAGAAAAAGAACTTGCTTGTGAAGGAAGATTTGGGTTAACAGTTCAATATATGGCGTGCTCTCTAGCAATTGGTTGAACTGGCGTTCTGAGAGCACCATCGACTTCGGGGCCTCAATGCAGCCGTGAATTCTCGCAACGTACAACTCAGTTTCCCAGATCGCAGCCGAAAAGGTTGCGTCACCAAGCTTGTAGTCTCTCGGTGGCTGCTTCTTGGCGTCCACGATGGCCTCGAGTATGGAGCGGTCAAAGTTGGTCGTGAGAGCGCCCTTGAACGGTAACGAAGCGAGCGGCACGAGCGGCTTGCTGTCGTAGGTGCTTAGCAACTTTTTGAGAGTTGCGTTCTTTTCCCCGTCGAGCACTTCTCCTGTAATCCAAAAATAGTCTGCGGCTTTGGTTAGGTCGCCTTTGGCGACGTATTGCAGCATCTGATTTGCTGTTAGTGCGTCAGTTGCTCGGATCGACTCAGCCATCTGCTTTAGGAGCCCTTTCCAATCTGGCAGTCCCGCCAACATCGAAACCCCAGCGCCAGTAAAAAGTACTGGCTCACTCGACGCTTCGAAAAATGCCTCTAGTGCATTCGCTACAGGTTCTAATGGTTTAGTCATAGGTCTACGTATTGTTTTGACTTCGTACTAACTAATGCGTGCGCTGTTTGGGCTTTAACGTGGACCAGTCGTAATTGGGGCTTCTTCGGACGGGAGTAGACGCCGACTCGATATTTGCCGAACTGCAGAAAATTTTGGAATAACGCCATTCGTTGACATTCCCTAATTTTTAGCGAGGGGGGAACATCCGGGGACAGGACGTATTGGTGACGATACGGAATTAATTTGCTGGTCATCGCGGTCAACTTTCTGAAGATTTTGTTTTTCGTGTTTTCTTGGCGGCAGACTCAGGCAGCAAGCTGGTGATGCGTTGGTAAAGATCGAACAGGAAGGCCACGCGTTCGGCGTCGGAGGCGTAGGACTTTTTGCCGCCGCTGGGTTGGTAGGCCGCGTCTACAGCGGCGTCTAGTTTTTGGTGGGCCTTGAGCAGGGCCGTGGGCATGGTCAGCGGGTCGTACAGGTCGGCCAGTGATGCGTCTGCAAATTGAGTGCGGGCGTCGAGCACGCACTGCGCGGCTTGCTCGATAGCATTGCGGTGTTTGTCGCTGAGTGCTTCGCCAGCGAAGCCGGGCCAGGGGTAGTTGTTGTAAACGTTGCTAGCTGAGTATTGATAGTCACTCTTCATTCGACCGCAAACCGAACGAAGCCAACTCATATGCATTGCAGACTGAAGAACACCCATTTCTAAAAGTCCGGCGCTAGGGACTATGAGCGAACTACCGTTGGCAATTACATCGGGTGACATGAACCCTATTGGTAAGTATTTGCGATTCTCAGACGAAACTTTCGGCAGAAATAAGTAGCTTGAATTAGGCTGTCGGATCTCTCCAAACAGTGATGGTGTTCCAGCTAGTTTCTTTGTTGCTACGCGATTGCTTTGAGTTCTAAATTTTTTAACAGAGTTAATTCGTTCAAGAATCGGTGGTGTCGATTTAATGAGGCTTGGGTTTGCATCTTTAAGCCACAAACACCAACGTAGCTCAGCGTTTAGAAACTCTTGGCCGCCCATGCATGGTCGGATGAGTTTAAGGACTTCAGGGTGCGTGCCCGCTAGTTCGTCTTTTTCCTTGCTATCGAGTAACAAGTGACCATCGTCATTCGCCATGCTCCCATATTGCATTTCTGGCACATTGCAAATTGGCGTGCTTCTTTTGGTTAGTGCAACGTTAGTTGCATCCACCAAATACGGATTGATGTTTTTAGCAGGTACAGCCAACGGCTCGCCTTTGATGTCCGCGTATTCAAATATGGTTTTATCTTTGCGATCTTCTAGGCCAAAGCCCACGATCACACAATGCACAGCTGCATTGCCTTTGGCTTCGTTTGACCACGAGAACGTGCGGTGTGCAAACTGAATGTGCACGCCTTGTGCCAATATCCACGCCCACAGTACACCCACCTGTTCGCCTTGGGTGATGCTGTTGGTAGACACAAAGGCCACGCGTGGCGCTGCTTCGTTTTCGACGCTGCGCATGTAGCTGGCAGCTTTGACATACCAAGCGGCCACGAAATCTAAAACGCCAGAGCCTTTGATGCAATTCATCACGGGTTCAAAGTCGGCTTTTTGTTGTGGCGTTTGTTCTTTCTTTCCGATGAACGGCGGATTACCCAATACATAGCTGCATCGCTGCGCAGGCAGCACGTCGTTCCAGTCCACGCGCAGCGCGTTGCCGTGTTGAATGTGCGGCGTGCTTTTGAGTGGGATGCGTGCAAAGTACAAACCAAACTCCACGCTCACGCGCAGGTTCATTTGGTGGTCCACCAGCCACAGGGCCACTTGAGCAATTTGCGCGGGGAACTCTTCAATCTCAAT
>CANCGU010000169.1 GCA_947377705.1 Comamonadaceae bacterium | reverse complement strand
TTCACCCCTGCCCGCCCCGTTTTGGTAGCCGCTTGCGATTTGATGGCACGCATCCACCAAGAATTTACCTACGAGACGGCCAGCACCGACATCAACACGCCTGCGCTAGAAGCCCTGAAAAGCCGCAAAGGCGTGTGCCAAGACTTTGCCCACATCCTCATCGGTTGCTTGCGCACGCAGGGCTTAGCCGCGCGCTATGTGAGCGGCTATTTGGTGACCGAAGTGCCCGAAGGCCAAACCCGCTTGATTGGCAGCGATGCCTCGCACGCCTGGGTGTCGGTCTATGTGCCCGACGCTTTGGACGATGCGGCAGAAACCGCCAAAACGGGTGCACTCGCCACCCACGGCCAATGGTTTGACCTAGACCCCACCAACAACCGTTGGGGCTTGGGCTCGCCCGGCATCGATTACGTGACCTTGGCCCTTGGCCGCGACTACGCGGATGTGTCGCCCGTGCGTGGCGTGATTCATGGCGGGGCCAGCCACACACTGGACGTGGCGGTGACGGTGCAGCCCGCTTCTGAGTTGGTGGCGGCGCTTGGGCAAACGCAGTCTCAATCGCAGTCTCAATCGCAAACTCAAGGGCAGTCACAGACACAAAGCCAAAGCTAAGCGCTCTTAAAATTGTCGGATTCAAACAAGGAAGCCACATGAGTGTTTACGACAAACTCCAAGCCCTGAACATCACCCTGCCCCCCGTGGCTGTGCCCGCTGCGGCTTATGTGCCTTTTGTGCAAACAGGCAACTTGGTGTTTTTGAGCGGCCACATCGCCAAACAAGACGGCAAAGTGTGGACCGGCCAACTGGGCAAAACCATGCAAACCGCAGAAGGCGCACAGGCTGCTCGCGCGGTTGCTGTGGATTTATTGGGCACGTTGCACGCCGCCGTGGGTGACCTGAACAAAATCAAGCGCATCGTCAAGGTGATGAGCTTGGTCAACTCCAGCCCCGACTACACAGAGCACCACTTGGTCACCAACGGTTGCAGCGAACTGATTGGCCAAGTATTTGGCAACCAAGGCGCGCACGCACGCAGCGCGTTTGGCGTGGCGCAGTTGCCTTTGGGTGCTTGCGTGGAAATTGAGTTGATTGCTGAACTCGCCTAAGCGGTTTATTCGTCAAAGTCCCAGATTTGATGCAGATCTAGGCGAATCAAAGCCAGTAACTCCACCACCTCAAGCTGCATGCGTTCAGCAGCATTGAGGTTGTCGCTGGCTAGACGCGCAATCAGCAACACATCCGACAAACTGCCCTCGCCCAAGGTGTAGGCCTTGACTGATTTTTCTGTGGCCAAGGCTTGGCGTTGGGCGGCAGATTTCAAGTTGTCCGCAGCTGCTCGTTTGTACTGAAACTGAATCCACATGATGTCAAACATGGCGCCCAATTGTTGCTCGGCCAGCAGCACTTTGTCGCTGGCGGCTTGTGCATCGGCCACCAAAGCAGTTGCGTGATGAAAGCGTGAGGCACTTGGGAACGGCATGGAGAACATCACCCCCGAAATGGTTTCGGCCCCCGCCCGCTCGCGCCCGCTAAACACACCCACAGTGGGGTCAGGCAAGCGGTCACGCGAGGCTCGGTCTGCGGCGAGGCGCAAGCGTTGTGCGTCCACACGCATCATGTTGAGCTCGTGGTTTTTGTCTAAAAACTCTTGGCGCATGGCGGCCATGGTTTCGGTCAACGCAGACAAATTTGCTGACGCATCTAAGCGCACAGCCGTAGGCAGGTGCATGGGCAAAGTCATGCCTGCGTAGCGGCGTGTGAAGGCTGAGGCGCTGGATGCCAGCTGCGCATCAGCCACCGAACGCGCCGCCGTGATGCGCTCAAACTCAGCGTTAGCCAACTCAGCGTCAAGCTGAGAAATTTCACCTTGTTTGAGCTGACTCTGCGTGAGTCGCTGCATCTTGGCGGCCAAGTCATAGGTCGTCACTGCATTTTTTTGGTCGGCCAAGGCGCGCAGGTGAGCAAACCAAAACCGCATCAACTCGCGCGCACCTTCGTGCATGGCATCGGCGTATTCGATGTCGGCAAAAGCTTGGGTTTGTGTGGCGAGGTCGGCATCCATGCCACGCTTGCCCCAAAAGCGCACGGGGCGCTCGATGCTCACCATCGATTCATGCAGCTGCGTACCGGCAGCCACATCACGGCGACGTTGCGAGGTGCTGCGCAAGGTGAACTCTGCGGTGCCTGAATCAATGCCTTTGGCGCGTGCGATGCCAGCTTCTTTTTTAGAGCGAGCAGCTTGCATCAAAGGGCTGCTGAGCAAAGCTTCTTTCACGGCAGCTTCGGCAGGGAGATAAGGCTTAAGCTGCGATGTCGCAGTCGACGAAGAGGTCGAGCCGAGGGTTGCTGACGCAGCCGCAGACGAGGTTGCTGGTGCGAAAGGGGTAGGCTGTTGGGCCTGCGCGGCGCCCAGCGCCAAGACACAAGTGCACGCGACAGCAGAGGTCAAGACATAAGACTTCATGACATGTTTCATGATTTTCTCCAAGGCATGAAGCGCGTGAGCGCTTGCCACGGCACGCTCTCTAGCCCACCAAAACGTTCAAACAATTTCGGCAACAGCAGCAAAGTCAATAAGGTGGAGCTCAGCAAACCACCCGTCACCACAATGGCCAGTGGCCGCTGAATTTCCGAGCCAGGCCCCGTGGCAAACAACAACGGGATCATGCCCAACGCGGTGATGACCGCAGTCATCAACACAGGACGCAAGCGGCGCTCGGTACCTAGGCGCACCACCACATCCATCGCCTCGCCATCGAGCAAACGCTCGTTGAAGTGCGTCACCATCACCACACCATTGAGCACGGCAATGCCCAACAGCGCGATGAAACCCACTGAAGCAGGCACCGACAAATACTCGCCTGAAATAGCGAGTGCAACCACACCGCCCACCAAGGCAAACGGGATGTTCAAGAAGATGATGCCCGCCTGAATGGCCGAGCCAAAAGTGAACACCAAGATGGTGAAGATGAGCACCATGGCCGCAGGAATGACCAGCCCCAAGCGTGCCGCCGCACGTTGCTGGTTTTCAAACTGACCGCCCCACACAATGCGCACATCGCTGGGTAACTTTAGAGCTGCCACAGCCTTTTGAGCATCACCCACAAAGCCCGTCAAATCGCGGCCATCTACCGACACCTGAATGCTGGTGAAGCGCGCGCTTTGTTCGTGGTCCACACGGATGGGGCCATCGACCAAGCGGATGTCGGCCAGGGCACTGGCAGCCCATACCCGGCCATCGGGTGCGGCCAGCTGCAAGTTTTTGAAAGCCTCTGGGCTTTGGCGCGTGGCCTCGTTGCCGCGCAGGGTGAGCGGCATACGTACACCGTCCTGCAGCACATAGCCAAGCGACTCGCCCTCTACTTGGTTTTTCAAAGCTTGCTGCAAAGCCTCCACACTGAAACCTGCTTGGCCCATCATGGTGCGGTTCAAACGCACCGAGACGTATTGCAAGCCCTCGGCCTTGGGTGCAATCACCTCGGCGGCACCGGGAATGGTGCGCACGGCATCGGCGATTTGATGGGCTGCTTCGTTCAAGCGACCGAGGTCGGTGCCAAAAATTTTGATGGCCACATCGCCGCGTGTGCCCGTGAGCATTTCAGACACGCGCATTTCAATGGGCTGCGTGAAGCCGTAGACCAAACCCGGAAAGCCATCCAGCACCACGCGCAGGCCGTCGACGATGTCGTCTTTGTTACCGCGCCATTCGTTCTTGGGTTTGAGAACCAAAAAGGTGTCGGTCTCGTTCAAGCCCATGGGGTCTAGCCCCAGCTCATCAGAGCCCACACGGGCGACGATGGATTTGACCTCGGGCACATTTTCCAAAATGGCTTGCTGCACGCGCGTGTCTATTTCCAACGAAGCTTCGAGTGAAATTGAAGGTAGCTTTTGCAGTTGCACCAAGATATCGCCTTCATCCAAGGTGGGCATGAAGGTTTTGCCAATGAAGCTGTACAACACCGCAGCCACCACCAAAGAGGCCACCGACACGCCATACAACCACTGTGGTTTGGCCCACACACGTTCACGCAAACGCAAATAGGCGGCATGAATTTTTTGCATGACCACAGGCTCGTGCGCACCCTCTTCCTTCAACACCATGGATGCCAAAGCGGGAATCACACTGAACGCCAGCAACAGCGACGACGCCAGCGCCATGATGATGGTCACAGCCACAGGTGCAAACAGCTTGCCCTCCAAGCCTTCAAGGCTGAGCAAGGGCAAGAACACCACGCAAATGATGAGCACGCCAGACGCCACAGGCTTGACCACCTGACGCACCGCACTCAGTAGGATCTCGGTCTTCGATAAGGCATGGCCTGATCCGTGCGATGCAAATGCGGTTTCGATGTTTTCCACCACCACCACCGCCGCGTCCACCAACATACCCAACGCAATGGCCAAGCCGCCCAAGCTCATCAAGTTGGCCGTCAAGCCAAAGCCACGCATGAGCATGAAGGCGCTCAACAGCGACAAGGGCAAGGCCACGGCCACCACCACCGCCGCACGCATGCCACCCAGAAACACATACAAGGTGATGCACACCAACACGGCCGCTTCAATCAACGCGTGAATCACAGTGTCTGCGGCACGCGTGACCAACTCGCCTCGGTTGTAAAAGGTTTTCACCGTCATGCCTTTGGGCAAGCGCGGCGCCATTTCGGCCAACTTGGCATCGACTGCGTTCACCAGCTGGCGGGCGTTGACGCCACGCATGCCCAGTACCAAACCCTCCACGGCTTCACCTTGGCCGTCGTGCGTGACGGCGCCGTAGCGAGTGAGCGCGCCATGTGTGACGGTGGCCACATCGTCAAGCTGCACCTGGGTATGGCGAGACGTACTCAAGCGCACTGCACGCAAATCGTCCAAGGTTTTGACTGCGCCTTCCACGCGCACCACCAAGGCTTCTTCGCCAGCCGTCAAACGGCCTGCGCCGTCGTTGCTGTTGTTGGCGAGCAAGGCCAGTCGCAAGTCCGTCATGCTCACGCCCATCGCCGCCATCTTGGCGGTGTTGGGAATCACCTCGAAAGTTTGCACTTCACCGCCGAGCGAGTTGACTTCAGCCACACCGGGGATGGTGCGCAGCTCAGGGCGAATCACCCAGTCGAGCACGCGGCGTTTTTCGGCCAAGCCAAAGCCCTCACCTTCGAGGGTGAACATGTACACCTCGCTCAGCGGTGTGGTGATGGGCGCCAACCCACCGCTCACGCTGGCAGGTAAATCGCGCATGACCGAGCCCAACCGCTCAGACACTTGTTGGCGTGCCCAATACAAATCCACGCCTTCGTCAAAGTCAATGGTGATGTCGGCAATGCCGTATTTAGAAATCGAACGCACGATGCGTTTGTTGGGGATGCTCAGCAACTCTTGCTCAATGGGTTTGACCACGCGCTGCTCGACCTCTTCCGGGGTCATGCCTGGAATTTTGAGAATGACCTTGGCCTGCGTGGGCGAAATATCGGGGAAAGCATCGATCGGTAAATTGAGCCATGCGTAAGTGCCTGCGATGAACAGCAGGCCCGCACATGCCAGCGTGAGGCTACGAAAACGTAGGCTCAGACGAATGAGCGCTTCAAACATCACTCGTCCTTTTGCAGCAAAGCGCGCAAAGATGCGATGCCTGTCACCGCCACTTTGCTGCCGACAGGCCACAACGCTTCAACCAGTGAGAGGTCGTCGGTGGACGACACCACATTCACCGTTTGCGCTTCAAAGCCTTGGGCATTCGCCACAAACACCCAAGGTTTGCCGCGCCACTGCGTGACGGCGCGTGCAGGCACCAGCCATTGCGTGCCGGGTTTAGCGGCACTGGCTTTGCCTTTGGCATGCACAACCACGGGCACCAACTCGCCCGCTTGCAAACTGCCTCGGTAGGTCACTGTGGCGCGCGCACGCGCCGACTGACTGGCATCCACCGCACGGCTCACGCCGATGATTTTGGCTTTGGCATTGCG
>CANCGU010000168.1 GCA_947377705.1 Comamonadaceae bacterium | reverse complement strand
GCTTCCAAAGCTTTGCGGGCGGCATCATCGGTCAAGCCTGAAGTGTCTTTGGCGATGGCAAAGGCCATGGCCACCTGCCCCTTGAGCTGATCGGCCACACCCACCACCGCGACCTCAGCCACGTTGGGATGGCTAGAAATGCTCTCCTCGATTTCGCGGGTGCCCAAGCGATGGCCGGCCACGTTGATCACGTCGTCTGTACGGCCCAAGATGAAGTAGTAACCGTCTTCGTCGCGCACTGCCCAGTCGAAGGTGCTGTAGACCAGTTTGTTGGGCACGGTGTTCCAGTAGGTGCTGACAAAACGCTTGTCGTCGCCCCAAATGGTTTGCAAGTTGCCGGGCGGCAATGGGCCTTCGATGGTCAACACGCCTTTTTGGTTGGCGCCAGTCAGCTCTTCACCGGTTTGGTCGTCGACCAATTTGACGTTGTAGCCATACACCGCCTTGCCGGGTGAACCAAACTTGCTAGGCGCTTTTTCCACACCGTTGCAAATGGTCAAAATTGGCCAGCCGGTTTCGGTCTGCCAGTAGTTGTCAATGATGGCTTTGCCGTTCAGACCTTCAGAAATCCACTTGGCGGTTGGCTCGTCCAGAGGCTCACCAGCCAAGAACAAAGCTTGCAAGCTAGACAAGTCGTATTTGGTCAACAAAGCGGGGTCTTGCTTTTTGAGCACACGGATGGCCGTGGGCGCGCTGAACATGACATTGACTTTGTACTTCTCGACCAAGCTCCACCAGATGCCACCGTCGGGGCGGATGGGCAAGCCTTCATACATGATGGTGGCCATGCCGCCAATCAGTGGGCCATAAATGATGTAGCTGTGGCCCACCACCCAGCCGATGTCGCTGGTACAGAAGAAGGTGCCGCCCGGCTTACCTTGGTAAATGTGGGGAATGCTGGACGCCAAGGCCACGGTGTAACCACCGGTGTCACGTTGCACGCCCTTGGGCTTGCCTGTGGTGCCTGAGGTGTACAAGGTGTAGCTGGGGTGCGTGGACTCGACCCACTCGCAAGGCACCACCGTGTCCATGTGCTTGGCGCGCTCGGTGGCGTAATCCACATCGCGGCCCGCCACGGGGGTGAATGCAACTAGCTTGCGATCCACCATGACGACGTTAGCGGGTTTGTGTGCCGACAGCTTGATGGCTTCGTCGAGCAGTGGCTTGTATGGCACACCCTTGCCGCCGCGTGAACCCGCGTCAGCGCTGATGATGACTTTAGGTGACGCATCTTCAATGCGTGTGGCCAGCGAATGAGAGGCAAAGCCGCCAAACACCACTGAGTGAATCGCGCCCAAACGTGCGCACGCCAACATGGCAAACGCGGCTTCGGCAATCATGGGCATGTAAATCAAGACACGGTCACCCTTGGTGACGCCCAGATCTTTCAAAATCGCCGCCATGCGTTGCACTTCGGCGTGCAGGTCGCGGAAGCTGTAAGTGTGTTCTTGGTTGGTTTCGGTCGACACAAAGATCAACGCGGCTTGGTCAGCACGGTCTTTGAGGTGACGGTCGACAGCGTTGTGGCAGAGGTTGGTTTTGCCACCCACAAACCACTTGGCAAATGGCGGGTTGCTGTAATCACAGATTTGTTGCGGCTGGGTTTCCCAATCCACCAGCTTGGCCTGCTCAGACCAAAAAGCGTCGCGGTCCTCAATGGAACGGCGGTGAAAATCTGCGTACGCAACCATCTACTTCTCCTAAAAACGAACTTGTACTGAATTCATAATTATGAGAAGGGTGGACTTGCAACAAGCTGACTTCTCAGGTGGGTAAATACCCTTCCCTGAAAAATAAATGCCCGTCTTACTTGATCAAGGCTTGGATTTCCTTGAAAGGATCGGCGTCCGCCGAGCGCAACCATTCAAACAAAACCATCTCGGTGGTCACCAACTCGGCGCCAGCACCGGCCAAACGGTCAAAGGCGGCGTCCCGGTTGCGCTCGGTACGCGAACCACAGGCATCGGTCACCACCCACACCGAATACTCTTCCTCTAACAAATCCAAAGCGGTTTGCAACAAGCACACATGCGCCTCACAACCAGCAATCACAATGCTTTGGCGTGTGGGCTCTTGTGGCACCGCTTTTTGCAAATGCTTAGGCAAACTTCGGGCATTGCCAGCGGGCGCACGGGCCGCTGGGCGCAACACCTCACTCAAGCCATCTGGGCAAGCACTGAAACTCATCTTGGGCAAGGTGCGACGACACAAAGCACGCAATTCGGCTGGATTAGGACCGAGCTTTTCAGGGTTTTGCTCTGTGCCGTAGGTCGGCACCTCCATCCAATGGGCCGCTTGAGCCAAGCGCATGGCATTCGCCAGCAACAAATCGGCCTCAAAAATGGCGGGCATCAGGCGGGCTTGGTAGTCCACCAGCACGAGTTGGGATTCTTGGTCGTCGAGCAGCATGCGAAGTAAAGATAGGTTTGAAGAAGACTCCAAGTATCGACGATGGCCAATTCGCAACCAACCCAACATCAGGACCTAGGAGTAACCCCAATGAAATCAACGACTTACATTCTTTACTTGATAAGTTTTACTATCAAAAACAGCTAGAATGACAGGCTATGTTGAAACGTGCCCTCCTCATCCTTTGCTGCGTCGCCAGTGCACATGCTGCACCGTCGAACAATGCCGCGGATGACATTGAGCGCTATTTGGCTGAACGCGGCATCGTCGCGCAGATGGACCAAATGCGCCAATCCGTCGGGGATACGGCTTCTGACCTGGTGGTCAACGCCATGACCTTTTTAGGTGTGCCCTACCGCCGTGGCGGCACCAGTGCCAACACGGGTTTTGACTGCAGCGGCTTTGTTCGCTCCATGTTCGAGCAAACCGTGGGCAAGGTCTTACCGCGTCGTGCCAGCGAACAAGCGGCGGTGACCGAAAAAATCGACAAACAAGATTTAAAACCCGGTGACTTGGTGTTCTTCAACACCATGCGTCAAACCTTCAGCCATGTGGGCATCTACGTGGGTGACAACAAGTTCATCCATTCCCCCAAGCCTGGCCAACAAGTGCGTGTGGACGACATGCGCCAAGCCTATTGGGACCGTCGCTTCACTGGCGCACGACGCGTAGCGCCCGCCAACAGCGACAGCACCAACAACTAGGCGCACCCGGGTGCGGTGTATTAAAACCGCTCGCCTTCGGCCAAGTAGCGCCAAGTCCCCTCTTCCAAATCGCCCAAACTCACGCGGCCCAAGCGAATACGGCGCATCCCGATGATGTCCAGTCCGGCCAATTCACACAAATAAACGGCCAGGCCTAAGTGCGAGCCTTTGACGGCCAAACGCAATTTGCTGCGTTCGGGATTGGCACTGCCCACGCTGATTTTGAAATCGGGCAAACGCAAACGCTCATCACGCATCGCTCGCTCAATGGGACGCAGTGCATCTGGCAACACCTCACCACGCACATCAATGATGAGCTCATGCTCCATGAAGGGCATGTCTTCCACCAACTTACGTTGGGTTCGAAAATCTTGCGTGAAAGCCACCAAACCGCTGGCTTCGTATTCCAAAGGCACGCTGGCGTCGAGCCTCGCCAAATGGCTTTTCAACAAACGCACACCGCTTTGGTCGTGCTTGCTGTGCTGTGCGGGCGTGAGCAAGCTGCGCACATTTTGTGGACCTCGAGGGGCCCGGGGAGGCTCAGATTGACGGCCCGGCTGTGCGGACCTCGCCACCGGCAATGGCTCTAAGCCATCGGTCCAACCTGCGGGCTTGTTCAGGATGAGCGTCACAGACTGCAGATTCAGCAAGGTCGCGTGTGCATCGAGTGTCACGTTTTGGTGACTGACACGAAACTGCGGCTCTTCCACCACCACGCCATCGACACGTACAAAGCCAGCTTCAATGTATTGCTCAGCCTCACGACGCGAACAGTCGCGCAGTTGCATGATGCGTTTGGAAAGGCGTTCGCCTTCGGGTTTGCTTGAATTCATAAGGCATGGATCCTCCCACAGTTAATCGTTGTATCGTTCAAACCTTCACGTCTTGTGGGAGAGATTTCGTTGAACCTTGCTCATTTGCTACAACGCATGGCGCGTCAGCACCCCAACCGTGCGGCCTTGTTCCAAGGCACGCAGGCGGTCGCCACCCATGGCGCGTGGGCCCAACGCAGCGCCCATTTGGCTCAGCAGTTTCAAACCGCAGGCCTCAAGTCCGGCGATCGCGTCGCTTTGTTCATGCACAACCACCCACGCTACCTTGAGGTGATGTTTGGTGCATGGTGGGCTGGCTTGGTCGTGGTGCCCATCAATGCCAAGCTCCATGTTCGCGAAGCGCAGTGGATTGTGGACAATGCACACGCCAGCTGGGCGTTTGTCACGCGCGACGTGACCACCGACACGGGCGAGCAACTGCAAGGCTTGCAACGCGTCATTGACGTGGACTCGGCCGAGGCCAATGCCTTGTGGCGCCCTCCCGAAGACCACCAAGGTGCAGCGCACAACACCCCCATTGCCGAACGCCAGCCAGACGATTTGGCTTGGTTGTTCTACACCAGCGGCACCACAGGGCGGCCCAAAGGCGTGATGATCACGCACCGCAATTTGATGACCATGGGCATGGCCTACTTCACCGATGTGGATGCCATTGACATGCAAGACGCTATTGCCTACGCGGCCCCCATGTCGCATGGGGCGGGCCTGTATGCCATCCCTCACTTGATGGCGGGCGCGCGTCATGTCATCCCTGCCTCAGGTGGGTTTGATGCGGCAGAGCTGTTTGAACTGGGCAGAGCCCTTGGCCCCTTGTCACTGTTTGCAGCACCCACCATCATCAAGCGCTTGGTCGACCATGCAGAACAAGCAGACATCACACCCGAGCGCTGCGCACATTCATTCAAGACCATCGTCTACGGTGGTGCACCCATGTACGTCGCAGACATTCAGCGCGCCTTGCGCATCATGGGGCCTCGCTTTGTGCAGATTTACGGTCAAGGCGAAAGCCCCATGGTGGGCACGGCCCTGTCTCGCTTTCATTTGAGTGACACCGCGCACCCAGAACACGCCCAACGCTTGGCCTCCATTGGCGTGGCCCAAACCCCTGTGCAAATTCGTGTCACCGACAGCCACGGCCAAGACTTGGCTCAGGGTGAAGTTGGCGAAGTACTCATCCAAGGCGACAGCGTGATGGCGGGCTACTGGCGCAACCCTGAAGCCACGCAAGCCGCCATTCGCGACGGCTGGTTGTTCACCGGCGACATGGGCAGCCTCGATGCACATGGGTTTCTCACCCTCAAAGACCGCAGCAAAGACCTCATCATCTGCGGAGGCTCCAATGTCTACCCGCGCGAAGTAGAAGAAGTACTGTTGCAGGCACCGGGGGTGAGTGAAGTCGCGGTCATCGGTGCGCCAGACCCGGAGTGGGGCGAGGTCGTCGTCGCATTTGTCGTGGCACAGCCGGGTGTCACCCTCAGCACCCAAGCACTGGACGCGTTTTGTCTGAACGAAATCGCCCGCTTCAAACGCCCCAAGCGCTACGAGCTGGTCAGCAACTTGCCCAAAAACAACTACGGCAAAGTGCTGAAAACCGAGCTGCGCCAACGCCTCACCCAACCCTAGTGGTATGGTGCTGCCCCATGCACACACAAATAGACCATCTCGTCATCGTTGCCAAAAGCCTTGCGCAAGGCGTGCAATGGTGCGAAGCAACCCTGGGCATCACGCCCGGCCCCGGCGGCGAACACACGCTGTACGGCACGCACAACCGCTTGTTCAAAGTCGCCTCGCCATCCAACCCCATGGCCTATGTCGAAATCATCGCCATTGACCCCAACGCTGTGCGCCCCAAACGCGCCTGCCCCACCCGCTGGTATGACATGGACGACCCCGCTTTGCAAAAAGCCGTGGCCCTTGAACCACGCTTGGTGCACTTTGTGGTCAACACCCCCGACATCAAGGCAGCACGCATGGCCATTCGGATGCAAGGCATTGACCGCGGCCCCGC
>CANCGU010000167.1 GCA_947377705.1 Comamonadaceae bacterium | reverse complement strand
GCCTCAATTTTGCTTTGGGGTAAACCGGCTTTGAGGGCGTGTTCAATGTGTGCTTCAAACTCATAAGGCGCACGGTTTAAAACGGCGACTCGCAAAATAATCAGTTCACGCAAGTCGGCAGGCAAGCTGTTGCGTTGCCGGACGGCGCTTAAAAACTCTTCCCAACCTTGCGCCATCACAGGGCTGTTGAGCAAGTGCTGGTACAGCGGCGTGATGCGTCCGCGTTTGGCGATGATTTTGGCTTCCAGCTCGGCCAGTTCAGGTCGTGTGCCTGGGGTAATGGCTGGAATACGTGCGTTCGATGTCATCCAGTCCTCAATCTGCTTTGACTTTTTTGTCACGGATCACACGGCCCCATTTGGCCATGTCGTTTTTCAGCAAGGCGCTAAGTTCAGCCGAGCTAGATGCTGAAGGTTCGGCACCTGAGGCAATCAGTTTAGTGCGCACAGCCTCACTCGCCAGCGTGCGGCGCACGGCTTGGTTGAGGCGGTCTAGCTCTGCAGCAGATGTGTTTTTGTGTGCAAACAAGGCGTACCAATTGTCAGAATCCACGCCGGCAACACCAATTTCTTGGAAGGTTTTGACATCAGGAAACAGAGGGTGGCGTCGTGTGGATGCGAGCGCCACAGGCTTGAGCTTGCCGCTGCGGATGTGGCCCATCAATCCAGGAATGTCACCAAAGAAACCATCCACATGACCGGCCATGACATCGGTGATGGCAGGCGCAGCACCTTTGTAGGGCACATGAATCAAGTCTGCGCGGGTGGCATCTGCCAGCAACTCCATGGCCAAGTGCGGCACGCTGCCGGTGCCTGAGGAGGCCATGGTGGTTGATTTTTGTCGTGCCGCGGCAATGAACTCTTGTGGCCCATTGACAGGGTTATTGGGGTTCACCACCAACATCTCGACGTTGTTGACCACCAATGACACAGGGGCTAGATCACGCACGGGATCGTAGGGCAGGGTGGCATACAGCGAGGGGTTGATGGCCACGGCCCCAACGCTAGTGAGCCACAGGGTTTGTCCATCTGCAGGTGCTTTGAGTAAGGTGTCAGCCGCAATCGCACCGTTGGCACCGGCCTTGTTTTCAACCATCACTTGCTGGCCCAGTTCTTTGCTGAGCTGCTCTGTGAGTGTGCGAGCCACAAAGTCAACGGGGCCACCTGGTGGGAATGCCACCAAGATGCGTGTTGTTTTGGTTTGCGCAGAAGCCAGGGTCGTCAAACCGACCATGACAGAAGCTGCAAGAATTTTGATAAAACGTTGTCGTTGCATATGAAGTCTCCTTTAATCGCATCGGGCCGACATGCCGCCGTCCACAATGATTTCTGTCCCCGTGATGAAGCGTGCTTCATCACTGGCTAAAAACAGCACAGCATTGGCTGTGTCTTGGCCGTCGCCCATGAAAGGCAGTGGAATGCGTGCTTGTCGCTGCGTGAGCAAGGTCTGCACATCACCGTCGGTGCGCTGCTTGGCCAAGCGCGCATCCACCATCGGTGTGTGCAGCTGGCCGGGCACCACGGTGTTGACGCGGATGCCCTTTTTTGCATATTGCACTGCCACCACGCGTCCCAGTTGAATGACGGCGGCCTTTGTGGCCGCGTAGGCGACTTGGGCAGAGCCCGTCCAACGGATGCCCGAGGTGGATGACAGGTTGACAATCGCCCCCGCACCTTGGTGTTCCATCACGGGTAAAACGTATTTGCACATCATGAACACGCTTTTGAGGTTGTGGTCAATTTGGGCATCCCACACCGCTTCGCTCATTTCTACAGGCCCGCCTGGCGCCGAACCGCCCACGTTGTTGATGAGCACATCAATACGGCCAAAGCGTTCGAGGGTGGCTTGTATGGCGGCTTCAATAGAGGCGGTGCTGGTGACATCGCATGTCATGGATGCGATTTCCCCCTGGTTGTCTTGGCATACCGCCGCGGCGCGTGACAGCGTTTCTTCCAAGCGTGCTTGCTCGCGGTCCAAGGCCATCACCTTGGCGCCTTCTTGGACCATGCGCACAGCAATGGCTCGGCCATTGCCCCAACCTGGCCCCACAGAGCCTGCGCCTGTGACCAGCACCACTTTGTTTTGCAGTCTTCCTGTCATCGTCAATGGCTTTCAGTTTTCAAAGCGATAGAGCGCTTGTGGGTTGTCGACCAACACGCGTTGCATCAACTCAGGTGTGGGTGCGATGTGTCGCAGTGCATCGACCAAGACGCCGTCGTCTGGGACGTGTGTGTGGTTGGGGTGAGGCCAATCGGTGCCCCACACGCACTGGTGTGAAAAGTTTTGAACCAAATGCTGCGCCAATTCAATGCCCTGTGTGTAAGGCGGCACAGTCAAGGGCAAACGCGCTTGGATGCGGTCAATGCCACTCACCTTCACATGGAATTTGGCATCGTTCAACAAGCGGCATAGGGCTTGAAAATCGGCATGGTGGAGGCCTAGCGCCGCATCGACGCGCCCCATGTGGTCGATCACCACGGGCACTGCTGATTTTTGGAAACAAGGGCCGAGTTCATGGATCAAGCTGCTTTCGAAATGCACTTGCAGGTGCATTTGGTGATCCGCCAATCGGTGCCCCACACGCACTGGTGTGAAAAGTTTTGAACCAAATGCTTCGCCAATTCAATGCCCTGTGTGTAAGGCGGCACAGTCAAGGGCACACGCGCTTGGATGCGGTCAATGCCACTCACCTTCACATGGAACTTGGCATCGTTCAACAAGCGGCACAGGGCCTGGAAATCGGCATGGTGGAGGCCTAGCGCCGCATCGACGCGCCCCATGTGGTCGATCACCACGGGTACTGCCGATTTTTGGAAACAAGGGCCGAGTTCATGGATCAAGCTGCTTTCGAAATGCACTTGCAGGTGCATTTGGTGATCCGCCAGTCGGTGGGTCAATGCCACCAGTTCATCGGGTGTCGTGCCCATACCCAGGTGTTTCATGAAATTAAAGCGTACCGCCCGAAAACCTGCGGCAGCCAAGCGTTTGAGCTCTGTGTGCGCCACATCTGCAGGGGCCAGCGCCACGCCTAAGTAGTGGCCGTTGCCTGCGGCAATGGCGTCTTCCACCACCGCATTGTCAAAACCATGCACCATCGATTGCACGATCACGCAGCGCGTGATGCCCAGTTGTTTGTGCAGGGCAAAGAGCTTCTCTTTGGGGGCCTCGGCAGGTTTGGCGCCTGGAGTCTTGGCGTAAGCAAATCGTGCCGTGGGGCCAAACACATGAACATGGGCATCGCACGCATGGGGGGGCAACCGCAACGCGGGTTGCGAGGGATGCGTCATATAGGTTTGCATGTCTTAGGTCTGTTCAGGGCAGGCTGCGTGCGTATGCGGCCATGGCTTCAATTTCTTCATCCGTCAAGCTGCGTGCGGCACTGGCCATCGTGCCATCCATGTCGGCGCGAGCGCCCGAGCGAAGGTTGCGCAGCTGGGTGACGAAATACGCGTGGGATTGACCCGACAGGCGGGGCACATGTTTTTGTCCTTGCAGTTGTGCGCCGTGGCAGGACGAGCAGTATTGCTGCTGTGCAATTTGTTGACCGCGTGCAATTTTTTGCGCATCGCCACCTGTCTGGGGGGCAGGCGCGGGGAGCGTGGCGTAATGTGCCGCAATGTCGCGCATGTCTTGCTCAGTCAAGGTGGTTGCGATGGCCTCCATGCCCCCGCCTTTGCGGCGCTGGTCACGGAACTGCAGCAATTGATAAAAGATAGACAGCGGTGGTTGCGCAGCTAAGTGTGGGGTGTCTGGCATGGACGACACACCATTTTCACCATGACACGCCGCACAAAGCTGCGCCTTGGCTTTGCCCGCCACAGCGTCCGGTGCCGCCCATGTCTGAGGCACAGCAAGTGCCGCGAAAAAAAAGGCCATTCCATGAATGGCCTTTGAAACATACCTAGACATTATTTGCTGTGTGAAACACGGAAGATAGCACCCGCCACGTCATCAGACACGAGCATGGAACCGTCTTTCATCACATGGACATCAGCAGGACGTCCCCAGAAATCATCGCCTTGAATCCAACCGGACACAAAGACTTCTTTTTTGGTGACGTTGCCTTTCGCATCCAGCGCGACACGCACCACATCGAAGCCGGTTTTCTTGGTGCGGTTCCAAGAGCCGTGTTCCGCGATGAAGATGTTGTTTGTGTACTCTGCAGGGAACTGCTTGCCTGTGTAAAAGCGCATGCCCAAGGCCGCAACGTGTGGGCCAATCTTCAACACAGGTTTGTCAAACTCATCGCATGAGCGGCCTTTGCCAAAATCGATGTCAAGCAAATCGCCTTGATGGCAGAAGGGGTAGCCAAAGTTCATGCCTTTGCGTGTGACGCGGTGCAAGGTGTCGTTGGGCAAATCGTCATTGACCCAATCACGTCCATTGTTGGTGAACCAAAGTTCCTTGGTGACCGGATGGAAATCCATGCCCACGCTGTTGCGTACGCCATGTGCCACAGTTTCCATGATGTTGGTCTTGAGGTTCAAGCGAACAATCACGGCGTGTGTCACCGGTTGCACGGTGATGTTGGCTGGTGTGCCGATTTGGAAATACAAGTAGTTGCCGTCTGGGCTGAGCTTCATGAACTTCCAGCCATGTGCTTCGTCTTTGGGCAGTGCGTCAAACACGACCACGGGTGCAGGTGGATTGTCTAAGTTGGCTTCGATGTTGTCGTAGCGAATGATGCGTGACAGCTCGGCCACATACAGCGAGCCATCTTTGAATGCCACACCGTTAGGACGGTGCAGACCTTTGGCAATCGTCTTGACTTCGCGTTTGCCATCTTTTTCAACCACCGCGTAAACGTTGCCTGGGAAACGTGTGCCCACAAACAAGGTGCCTTTGGGTGTTTGCACCATCGAGCGCGCGTTAGGCATGCCCGTGGCCCACAGCTCTACCTTGAAACCAGCGGGTACTTTGAGCTTGTCGGTTGGAATGTCGCTGGCGGGCAATGCCGTCATGCCTGGCGGATGTGGCACCAAATTCAGTGCGGCCTGCTCGGGTGTTCGGCCTTGCGCCCATGTGGGTGGAATCGCAGAGGCTGGCGGCGCAGCTGGCGCTTGTGCCATGGCAAAACTGCTGAAGGCCATGCCCAAGGTGAGCGTGGCATTTTGTAGTGTGCGGGTAAATTTTTGACGTTTCACGGAGGTCTCCTTTGAAGGTCTTGAATTAAAAGCGTAATTGCTGGATGGGTGAGTCACCAAGGCGATTACCTAGGGTGAACCCGGGTGCTGTACGTCCATGTCGACAGTGATAACCTTGAGCAATGACAACCACTCAAATACAACTATCGCGTGCCAATCTTTCTGGTGACATTTGGGGTGGCTTTGCCGCCATGTTGGTCGCATTGCCTTCGGCCATCGCTTTTGGCGTTACCATTTTTTCCCCGCTTGGCGCGGAGTTTGGTGCCAAAGGTGCGTTGGCAGGCATGCTGGGGGTCACGGCGCTGGGACTGATTGCTGCCACGTTTGGCGGTACGCAGCGTTTGATCTCCGCACCCTGCGCGCCTGCGGCTGCCGTGTTATCGGCCTTGACGATTCAAATGACGCAACAAGGCGCAGGCGTTGGTGCTGTGGTCTTGACCTTGTTCTTGGTGGCCTTCATCAGTAGCTTGGTGCAAATTTCGTTTGGCTTGCTGCGTATTGGCGAACTCATCAAGTACATGCCGTTTCCCGTGGTGAGTGGCTACTTGAGCGGTGTGGGCCTGATCATTGTGATGAGTCAATTGCCGAAATGGATGGCGCTGCCCAAGGGAATGAACTGGTGGCAGGGCTTGCAGGCCGTTGACCTTTGGCAAGCCCCTAGCCTGATTGTCGGCGCGGTGACGGCTGCATTCATGTTGTTGGCGCCACGTATTTCTAAGCGTGTGCCTGGGGTGATCGTGGGCTTGTTGGGGGGCATGGCGTCTTATTGGTTGTTGGCCTTCACGGCTTGGCCTGAGCTGCGCAACTTGCATGACAACCCTTT
>CANCGU010000166.1 GCA_947377705.1 Comamonadaceae bacterium | reverse complement strand
CTGTTGCGTGGGGGCGGCTTGCGCTGGCCCATCAGCCAGGTTTGGCTGAGCGTGTGTGCGGTGGTGCTGGCGTTGGACCCCTGGGCGCTGATGCAGGCAGGGTTTTGGTTGAGCTTTGTGGCGGTGGGTGTGTTGTTTGTGTCGGGCTCAGATGCTTTGAATGCTTTTGACGCCGCGGCAGAGCAAGACCGCCAGCTGAAAAGGCGAGGGCGTTTGTTTGCTTCGGCATGGGTTGCTGCGCAGCGCATGTGGCGCGAGCAGTGGCTGATGAGTGTGTGTTTGGCCCCGCTGACCTTGCTGCTGTTTCACCAAGTGTCTGTCATTGGCTTGTTCGCCAATTTTCTGGCCGTGCCGTGGGTGACCTTGGTGGTCACGCCGCTGTGTTTGTTGGGGCTGGTGCTGTCGCCCGCATGGGGCTTGGCGGCAGAGGCTTTGCAGGGGCTGGTGTGGGTGCTCAAAGTATGTGCGGGTGTGTCGTGGGCGCAGTGGACAGCGCCTGCGGCCCCCTTGTGGGCGGGAGCGGCAGCGCTGCTGGGCATGGGCGTCTGGGCCCTACGTCCCCCCGCGTGGCTGCGGTTGTTTGGCTTGGCGTTGGTGCTGCCGGTGCTCAGTTGGCAAACACCGCGTCCCGCTCACGGCACGTTTGAATTGGTGGCCGCTGATATGGGGCAGGGCCATGCGGTGTTGTTGCGCACGGCTACGCACAGCTTGCTGTACGACACGGGGCCGCGCTACTCGGCCGAGACCGATGCGGGCCAACGCGTGTTGGTGCCGCTGCTGCGGGCATGGGGCGAGCGGCTAGACCGCATCGTCATCAGCCATCAAGACAGCGACCACAGCGGTGGCGCACCTGCGGTGATGGCCATGCAGCCGCAGGCGGAGGTGTTGACGTCGATCGCTGTTGAGCACCCACTGCAACAGTTGGGCGCGATGCAGCGCTGCGAACGCGGGCAATCATGGGTGTGGGATGGTGTGCGGTTGGAGGTGCTGCACCCGAGCGCAGCTGACTATGAACGCAAACTCAAACCCAATGCACTGAGCTGTGTGTTGCGCGTGAGTGCGCCTGGCGCATCTGCTTTGTTAGCCGGTGACATCGAGGCCCGCCAAGAACAACACCTCGTGCAAAGCGGCCAAAATCTGCAAGCCGATTGGTTGCTGGTGCCGCATCACGGCAGTGCTACGTCGTCTACGCAAACCTTTCTGGAGGCCGTCCAGCCGCGTGTGGCCATCGTGCAAGCGGGCTATCGCAATCGCTTTGGTCACCCCAGACCCGATGTCTTGCTGCGTTACAACGATTTAGGGGTGCAAGTGGTGCAAACACCCCGTTGTGGTGCATCGATATGGCGCAGTGATCAACCCAAATTGGTGCAATGTGAGCGAAATCAAAGACAACGCTATTGGCAACACGTATTCTGAGAGCTGGCATCCAACTTGCGTAAGAGATGCTAGGAGTTCCCAAGATGCACAAGTTTGATGAGATGTATGCCCAGTTGCCATTTGTGGACAGCGCGGTGCGCCCCCACTACCGGAACTACTTGGACTGGCTCAAGCGCCAAGATCCACAAACCATGCGCGACAGGCGCGAAGAGGCTGAGATGATTTTTCGTCGCGTCGGCATCACCTTTGCGGTGTACGGCGACAAAGATGAAGACGGGGCAGGCACCGAGCGTTTGATTCCGTTTGATTTGATTCCCCGCATCATTCCCGCCCACGAGTGGACCAGCATGCAAAAGGGCTTGGTGCAACGTGTGAATGCGTTGAACATGTTTGTTCACGACGTGTACCACGAACAAAACATCCTCAAGGCTGGACTTATTCCAAGCGAGCAGATTTTGAACAACGCGCAGTACCGTCCCGAGATGCATGGGGTGGATGTGCCGAACAAGGTGTATTCGCAAATCAGCGGCATCGACATCGTGCGTGCGCCCGACGCCCAAGGCAACGGCGAGTACTACGTGCTCGAAGACAACTTGCGCGTGCCCAGTGGGGTGAGCTACATGCTGGAAGACCGCAAGATGATGATGCGGCTTTTCCCCGAGCTGTTTAGCCAGCACCGCGTGGCCCCTGTGGCGCATTACCCCGACTTGCTGCTAGAGACTTTGCGTGCCAGCAGCCCATCGACCACCGATAACCCGACTGTGGTGGTGCTCACGCCTGGCATGTACAACAGTGCTTACTTTGAGCACGCCTTCTTGGCGCAGCAAATGGGCGTGGAGTTGGTGGAAGGCCAAGACCTGTTTGTGAAAGACAACTTCGTCTACATGCGCACCACACGCGGCCCCAAGCGCGTGGACGTGATTTACCGCCGCGTGGACGATGACTTCTTGGACCCCCGTGTGTTTCGTGCTGGCTCCACCCTCGGCTGTGCAGGTTTGATGGATGTGTATCGCGCCGGCCATGTGAACATTTGCAACGCGGTGGGCACCGGCATTGCCGACGACAAGTCGATCTACCCCTATGTGCCGCAAATGATTGAGTTCTATTTGGGCGAGAAGCCCATCCTCAACAACGTGCCCACCTTCCAATGCCGCAAGAAAGACGACTTGGACTACACGCTGGCGCATTTGAGCGAGCTGGTGGTCAAAGAAGTGCACGGCGCGGGCGGCTATGGCATGTTGGTGGGGCCTGCGGCAACCAAAGCCGAGATTGAAGAGTTTCGCCAAGTGCTGCTGGCCAAGCCCGATGGCTACATCTCGCAACCAACGCTGAGCTTGTCGAGCTGCCCCACCTATGTGGAGAGTGGCATCGCCCCGCGCCACATCGATTTGCGTCCCTTCGTGTTGAGCGGTAAGACCGTGCAAATGGTGCCCGGCGGCCTGACCCGCGTGGCGCTGAAAGAAGGCTCACTGGTGGTGAACTCGTCCCAAGGCGGCGGCACCAAAGACACATGGATTCTTGAGGTTTAACAATGCTGAGCCGTACCGCTGACCACCTGTTTTGGATGTCCCGCTATACCGAGCGGGCCGAAAACACCGCACGCCTGTTGGACGTGAATTACCAAACCTCTTTGCTGCCACAGTCTGCTGAGGTGGCCTTGCTGGGTTGGGAAGGCTTGCTGTCCATCAGCGAGTTGCTGCCCGCCTACCAAGCGCGTCATGGCGACATTACGCCTTTGCGCGTGATGGAGTTCATGGTGAAGGATGAGAACAACCCATCGTCCATCATCTCGTGCCTGCGTGCTGCGCGTGAGAACGCGCGTGCTGTGCGCGGCAGCCTGACCACCGAAGTGTGGGAGACGCAAAACCAAACTTGGTTGGAACTCAACCGCATTTTGAAGAGTGGGTTGCTCGAGAGCGATCCCGGTGAGTTCTTTGAGTGGGTCAAGTTCCGCTCGCACCTGTCACGCGGCGTGACTGTGGGCACCATGCTGATGGACGAAGCCTTGCACTTCATGCGCTTGGGCACTTTCCTAGAACGCGCCGACAACACCGCACGTTTGGTGGATGTGAAGTTCCATGCCGTGCACGGCGACTTGTTTGCCGATGGCAGCGAGAAAACCGAGCAACATGACTTCTACCACTGGAGTGCGATTTTGCGCAGCGTGTCGGGCTTTGAGATTTACCGCAAGGTGTACCGCGATGTGATTCACCCTGAGCGCGTGGCCGAGCTGCTGATCTTGCGTGCCGACATGCCGCGCTCGCTGCACGCGTGTTTGAACGAGGTGGTCAACAACATCTCGATGGTGTCGGACGACCGTTCGCTAGAGAGCTATCGCCGCGCGGGCAAGCTGTGCGCTGAGATGGAATTCAGCCGCATTGAAGAAATTTTGGCCAATGGCTTGCACGCCTACCTCACGCAGTTCTTGGACCGCGTGAATGAAATTGGTGCGAGCATCAGTCGGGAGTTTTTGGTGCCGAATTGATTTGAGGGTTAACCGCCGCGGCGCATCATGTCGAAGAACTCGACGTTGGACTTGGTCGCTTTCATGCTCTTCAACACCATTTCCATGGATTCGATTTCGTCCATGTTGTACATGAACTGGCGCAGGATGCGGGTCTTGGACAAGATTTCGGGTGGCAGCAACAGCTCTTCGCGGCGTGTGCCGCTGCGGTTGAGTTGAATGGCGGGGAACACGCGCTTTTCGTACAAGCGGCGGTCGAGGTGAATTTCGCAGTTGCCTGTGCCTTTGAATTCTTCAAAGATCACTTCGTCCATGCGGCTGCCGGTGTCCACCAAGGCAGTGGCGATGATGGTGAGTGAGCCACCTTCTTCCACTTTGCGGGCCGCGCCAAAGAAGCGCTTGGGGCGTTGCAAAGCGTTGGAGTCCACACCCCCTGACAACACTTTGCCCGATGAAGGCACCACGTTGTTGTAAGCGCGGGCGAGGCGGGTGATGGAGTCAAGCAAGATGACCACATCTTTTTTCAGTTCCACCAAACGCTTGGCACGCTCAATCACCATTTCGGCCACATGAACGTGGCGAGCGGCGGGTTCGTCGAAGGTGGAGGCAATCACTTCGGCTTTGACCGAGCGCTGCATTTCTGTCACTTCTTCTGGACGTTCGTCGACCAGCAACACCATCATGTGGGCGTCGGGGTAGTTGGCGGCGATGGCGTGGGCGATGTGTTGCATCATCACGGTCTTACCGCTCTTGGGCGGGGCGACGACCAAGGCACGTTGGCCTTTGCCGATGGGCGCAATGATGTCGATGATGCGGCCGGTGATGTTTTCTTCACCCTTGATTTCGCGTTCCAGCTTCATCTGTTCGCGGGGGAACAGCGGGGTCAAGTTTTCGAACATGACCTTGTGTTTGTTGTTCTCAGGCAGGTCGTCGTTGACCTTGTCGAGCTTGGTCAGGGCAAAGTAGCGCTCGCCGTCTTTGGGGATGCGCACTTCGCCTTCAATCATGTCGCCAGTGTGCAGGTTGAAGCGGCGCACTTGGCTGGGGCTGATGTAGATGTCGTCTGTCGAGGCGGTGTAGCTGGTGTCGGGGCTGCGCAGGAAGCCAAAGCCGTCAGGCAAGATTTCCAAAACGCCATCGGCAAACACTTGCTCGCCAGCGCGTGCGCGCTTTTTGATGATGGCAAACATCAGCTCTTGCTTGCGCATGCGGCCTGTGTTTTCGATTTCGAGTTCTTCGGCTTGTTTCAGCACTTCAGACACATGCAGTGCCTTGAGTTCGTTCAGATGCATTTGGGGACTCCAGTAAGGGAGTTCGTTAAAAAATAGGGGGGGAGGTCGGAGCGAGGAGAGAAATACCTCTGGACCGGAATTCAAGCCCTGATGGGGAGCCGAGTGGCCTCATGGGCCGCAAGGTGAATTCGAAATGGATTATGACAGGAAAAAAGCCCGCAGATTGAAGAATCTGCGGGCTTTCTGTGGGAGACAGGTAGTTTTAGGCCAATTGTTGGTCAATGAAGGCGGTCAGTTGGGCTTTGCTCATGGCGCCCACTTTGGTGGCCGCCAGTTGGCCGCCTTTAAACACCATCAATGTGGGAATGCCACGGATGCCCAGTTTGCCGGGGATGTCGCGGTTTTCGTCGACATTCATCTTGGCGATTTGTAGCTTGCCTTCGTAAGCCGTGGCCACTTCGTCCAAGATGGGTGCAATCATTTTGCAAGGACCACACCATTCGGCCCAGTAGTCCACCAACACGGGTTTGTCAGCTTGTAAAACGTCTGCTTCGAAGCTGGTGTCGGTGATGTGTTTGATCAAATCGCTGGCCATGGTTTATTTCCTCTTTCAATTGGCGATAGAGCTACAGTTGGGGCATTGTGGCAGAAACCAAGTACCCCTATGAAAACTCTCACCATTGATGTTGTGTCGGATGTTGTCTGCCCTTGGTGCTATATCGGCAAACGGCGCTTGGAGCGTGCGCTGGCACTTTTGGCGGTTCAGTATCCGGATGTAGAGCCCGAGGTGCGTTGGCATACCTTTCAACTCAATCCCGACATGTCGCCCGAGGGCATGCCTCGGGCTGACTATGTAAAGAACAAATTTGGTGATGCAGCCAACAGCCCCTATGAACGCGTGGCCGCTGTGGGCAAAGAAGTGGGGCT
>CANCGU010000165.1 GCA_947377705.1 Comamonadaceae bacterium | reverse complement strand
ACATTTACTTGCTCGAAGAAAAAGGCCGCCCCGGCCAGCTCATGCCCATCATGGAAGACGAGCACGGCACTTACATCATGAACAGCAAAGACTTGCGTGCTGTCGAATACGTGGAGCGCCTCACCAAAATTGGCGTGGACTCACTCAAGATCGAAGGCCGCACCAAGAGCCTCTACTACGTGAGCCGCACCGCGCAGGTGTACCGCCGCGCGATTGACGACGCTGTGGCAGGTCACCCCTTCAACCCCGAGCTCATCACCGAACTCGAAGGCTTGGCCAACCGTGGCTACACCGCAGGCCTGATGGACCGCCGCCCTGCTAACGACTACCAAAACTACGAAACCGGTCACTCCATTGCACACCGCAGCCAGTTTGTGGGTGAAGTGCGCGCCGTGGCCGACGGCTGGGCTGAGATTGAAACCAAAAACAAATTCTCTGTGGGCGACACCATTGAGATCATTCACCCCAGCGGCAACCGCAAGGTCAAGCTAGAGCAAATGAAAGACAAAAACGGCGCGTCGATTGACGTGGCTGCGGGCAGCCCCACGCATGTATGGATTCCTGTCGATGGACCGGCTGAAGGTGGTTTGTTGGCTCGCATGTTTTAAGCCACACAGAACTCAAAACAAAACCCCGCAAGGCTCGCGCTTTGCGGGGTTTTGTTTTGTCACCCACCACCGAGGTGCTGGGTGAAGACGCAAGCAGCTTACGCTGTCACGCCTTTGGCAGTCTCAACGTACTCGTCAATCTGGTTGAAGTTCAAGTACTTGTAGATGGCTTCGCCGTCTTTGTTCACCACGCCCATGGCTTCGTGATACTCGGCCACCGTGGGGAACTTGCCCATCTTCGAGGTGATGGCAGCCAACTCGGCAGAGGCCAAATACACATTGGTGTTCTTGCCCAAGCGGTTGGGGAAATTACGTGTGGAGGTAGACACCACAGTCGCGCCTTCGCGCACTTGCGCTTGGTTACCCATGCACAAGGAGCAGCCTGGCATTTCGGTACGCGCACCGGCCGTACCGAACGCAGCGTAGTGACCTTCTTTGATCAACTCGCTCTCGTCCATCTTGGTGGGAGGTGCCACCCACAACTTGACGGGGATGTCGCGCTGACCGCCGAGCAACTTGGCAGCGGCACGGAAGTGGCCGATGTTGGTCATGCAAGAACCGATGAAGGCTTCATCAATCTTGGTGCCAGCCACTTGAGACAAGAACTTGGCATCATCTGGGTCGTTCGGGCAGCACACGATAGGCTCTTTGATGTCGGCCAAATCGATGTCGATGACGTGGGCGTATTCCGCGTCTTTGTCAGCTTCGAGCAGGTTAGGCGCTGCCAACCAAGCTTCGACTTTCTCAATGCGACGAGCCAGCGTGCGTGCGTCGGCGTAACCGTCGGCAATCATGTTCTTCATCAGAACTACGTTGGACTTCAGGTATTCCTCGACTGGCTCTTTGTTGAGCTTGATGGTGCAACCCGCAGCAGAACGCTCGGCAGACGCGTCAGACAATTCAAACGCTTGTTCCACTTTGAGGTTTGGCAAGCCTTCGATTTCCAAGATGCGGCCAGAAAACTCGTTGATCTTGCCGGCCTTGGCCACCGTCAACAAACCTTTCTTGATGGCGTACAGAGGAATGGCATGTACCAAGTCGCGCAAGGTGACGCCAGGTTGCATTTCGCCTTTGAAGCGAACCAAGATGGACTCGGGCATGTCCAAAGGCATCACGCCTGTGGCCGCACCAAACGCCACCAAGCCGGAACCGGCTGGAAAGCTGATACCAATAGGAAAACGTGTGTGCGAGTCGCCACCGGTGCCGACAGTGTCAGGCAACAACAAGCGGTTCAACCAAGAGTGAATCACACCGTCGCCTGGACGCAAAGCCACGCCGCCACGGTTGCTGATGAACGCTGGCAATTCGCGATGTGTCTTGACGTCCACCGACTTGGGGTAAGCCGCGGTGTGGCAGAACGATTGCATGACCATGTCAGCCGAGAAACCCAAGCAAGCCAAGTCTTTCAACTCGTCGCGTGTCATGGGGCCTGTGGTGTCTTGTGAACCCACGGTGGTCATTTTGGGCTCGCAGTAAGTGCCGGGGCGAACGCCTTGGCCTTCTGGCAAACCGACCGCACGACCGACCATCTTTTGGGCCAATGTGAAACCGGCCTTGGTGGCGATAGGCGCTGTGGGCAAACGGAACAGCGTAGAAGCTGGCAAGCCCAAGAACTCGCGGGCCTTGGCGGTCAAGCTGCGACCGATGATCAAGTTGATACGGCCACCGGCACGCACTTCGTCAAACAGCACATCGCTCTTGAGTTTGAACTCAGTCACGGTGGCGCCGTTTTTCACGATCTTGCCGTCGTAGGGCAAGATGTCGATAACGTCACCCATTTCGAGTTGTGTCACGTCCACTTCAATCGGCAAAGCACCAGAGTCTTCTTGGGTGTTGAAGAAGATGGGCGCAATCTTGCCGCCCAAAGTCACGCCACCGAAGCGCTTGTTTGGCACGAAGGGAATGTCTTGGCCTGTGGCCCAGATCACGCTGTTGGTGGCTGACTTGCGGCTAGAACCCGTGCCGACCACGTCACCCACGTAGGCCACCAAATGGCCTTTTTTCTTCAGGTCTTCGATGAACTGCATAGGGCCGCGCTTGCCGTCTTCTTCAGGCTTGAACGCTGCACCTTCGCGGGTGTTTTTCAACATCGCCAAGTAGTGCAAGGGGATGTCTGGGCGGCTCCATGCGTCAGGTGCTGGCGACAGGTCGTCGGTGTTGGTCTCACCTGGCACCTTGAACACGGTAACGGTGATTTTTTTCTCAACTTCAGGACGTGTGGTGAACCACTCACCATCAGCCCAGCTTTGCATCACTTCTTTGGCTTTGGCGTTGCCGGCCTTGGCTTTGTCAGCCACGTCGTTGAAGAAGTCGAACATCAACAAAGTTTTCTTCAACGCTTCTGCGGCCACAGCGGCCACTTCTGCATCGTCGAGCAATTCGATCAAGGGGTGCACGTTGTAGCCACCCACCATGGTGCCCAACAGCTCCGTAGCTTTTGACTTAGAGATGAGGCCTACTTTGACTTCGCCGTGTGCCACAGCGGCCAAGAATGAAGCTTTGACTTTGGCCGCATCGTCCACGCCGGGTGGCACGCGGTGAGTCAACAAGTCCATCAACGCTGCGTCTTCGCCTGCGGGTGGGTTCTTGATCAGCTCGATCAATTCAGCCGTTTGCTTGGCATCCAAAGGCAGGGGTGGAATGCCCAGCGCTGCGCGCTCGGCTACGTGTTCACGGTAGGCTTTCAACATAGTTTTCTCCGGTCTATCAAATCAAAAATTTAAAGGGTTATTTCTTGGCCAAGGTTGGGGCATCTAGCAAGCTGGGCGGTGGGGCCAACTTCATCGCTTCAGCCACGGCCATCTGGTTGGGGCTTTGGCATTCATCGGCCATGCGTTGCCCGAGTTTGCTGTTCATCAGCATGGACTTGTTTTGCAACTGCAACCACATGGCGCCTGCTTGTGGGTCTTCCAAGCGTACCGCGCCTGTGGTGGTTTCCACAGGTGACATGTGGTACGTGTTCTTTTTCATTTGCACGATGAAGCGTGTCGATGATTCTGGGTCAGGTGTCACGGTGACAAAGTTACCCAGTTCACACACCATGCGGCCGGTGTGCACGAGATCGGCAATGACGTCTTGCTGCTTAGGATCTGCGACAGCCGAAGCAACCATCGGGACAGCGGCCACCAAGGGCGCCGCTTTTGCCATGTGTGCTGCTTTCGATTTCGCAGCGACTGACTTCACAACTTGTTTGGCTGACACTTTCTTTTTAGCGTGCGCAGCATCAGCAGGCACAGCGGCAAAGGCCAAACCCGACAAAGTGAATGAAACGACAGCGGCCATCAACTTGTGCATGAGCATCTCCGATTAATCCTTGAAGAATAACTGGACTTCGGTCGGAAGGCTACAGCCCGTGCTGTGCGCACGCGCCAATACCTGCCAAAAGAAACGGTAACTGGCACGGTCGTGCAGCTGGCCTTTGTGACTGATGGGCGCCCACTGGGCGGCATGTGCCGCCAACACAATTTCGCTGGCCACCTCAATGGCTGCCGCATCAGGGGCCATGGCCTCCAAGATGGGGCGAATTTGCGCGGGGTGAATGCTCCACATGCGGGTGTAACCAAACTCGTGCGCAGCACGCCGTGCCGCGGCGCGCATGGCTGCGGCGTCGTTGAACTCGGTCACCACGCAGTGCGAGGGCACTTTGCCGTGGGCATGACAGGCACTGGCAATCTCCAGCTTGGCGCGCACCACCAGCGGATGGGTGAATTGGCCCAAACCCGAGGGGTTTTTTCCTAAATCACTGCCCATGGCACTGGCTGGAATCGCACCACCGTGCGCCGACACAAAGTCCATCAAACCAAAACTGAGCGACTGCACGCGTGGGTGCGCGGCAATGTCAAACGCACGGTGCACAGCAGCAGGCGACTCAATCAACACATGCAACGCCAAATCTTTGGCGCCCGCTTGCATCAAGGCTTGTTCGGCCAGTTGCACATCGGCCACTGACTCGACCTTGGGCACCATGATGTGTGTCAAGCGGTTCGCAGCTTGGCCAGCAATGGTGGCCATGTCTGCTTGAAAACTGGGGTGATTCACGGGATGCACACGCACAGCCACGCGGGCTTCGGGTGCGGCACTCAGCGCCAACTCAGTGACCAGCGCGGCATGCTCTGCCTCGCCGCCCACGGGGGCTCCGTCTTCACAATCGAGGGTCACATCAAAGACGCAGGTACCAAACTCTTGCGTCATTTCAGCTTGCAGCTGCAAGCTTTTGCGCATCCGCGCTTCGACACCGCTGTAGTGGTCACAAACGGGTAGCTGAACGCTACCTGCTTGCGAACCCAACAGTACGTCGCGCGGATGGAGCAAAGAGGCCCCCACGCTTTTCACTGCGTGTAAGGCGCTGCCCCCCGAGGGAGCCTTCGCACCTTGGGGCGGCCCAGCGGTGCTCATCTTTGCTTTGTCCTGCACTTGACCGTTTAGATCAAGTGGGCAACGCCAGCTTGCTCGTCGGTCAACTCTTTCAGAGTCTTGTCGATGCAGCCTTGGCTGAATGCGTCAATTTCCAAACCTTCGACCACTTTGTATTGGCCGTTTTCGCAGGTCACGGGGAAGCCGAACATGACGTCTTTAGGAATGCCGTACCAGCCTTGTGAGGGGATACCCATAGTCACCCACTTGCCTTGGGTGCCCAAAGCCCAATCGCGCATGTGGTCGATGGCGGCGTTGGCAGCAGAAGCAGCAGAAGACAAACCACGGGCTTCAATGATGGCGGCGCCACGCTTGCCCACAGTGGGCAAGAACACGTTGGCATTCCACTCTTGGTCGTTGATCATGGCCTTGACCGACTCGCCCTTGATGGTGGCGAAGCGGTAGTCAGCGTACATCGTGGGCGAGTGGTTGCCCCACACGCACAATTTTTCGATGTCAGCCACGGCTTTGCCTGTCTTGGCAGCGATTTGAGAAGCGGCGCGGTTGTGGTCCAAACGCAGCATGGCAGTGAAGTTGCCGGGCTTGAGGTCAGGCGCAGCCTTCATGGCGATGTAGGCGTTGGTGTTGGCGGGGTTGCCGACCACCAAAACTTTCACGTCGCGTGAAGCCACGGCGTTCAAAGCCTTGCCTTGCGCCGTGAAGATCGCGCCGTTGATGGCGAGCAACTCAGCGCGCTCCATGCCGGGGCCGCGTGGACGTGAACCGACCAACAACGCGTAGTCAACGTCTTTGAATGCAGTCATGGGGTCGCCATGGGCTTCCATGCCAGCCAACAAAGGGAACGCGCAATCTTCGAGTTCCATCATCACGCCTTTGAGGGCTTTTTGTGCTTTTTCGTCAGGAATTTCCAACAACTGCAAGATCACGGGTTGGTCTTTGCCCAACATTTCGCCAGAGGCGATACGGAACAACAGTGCGTAACCAATTTGACCAGCTGCACCAGTGACGGCAACGCGAACAGGCTTCTT
>CANCGU010000164.1 GCA_947377705.1 Comamonadaceae bacterium | reverse complement strand
TTGTTGGCGCCACGTATTTCTAAGCGTGTGCCTGGGGTGATCGTGGGCTTGTTGGGGGGCATGGCGTCTTATTGGTTGTTGGCCTTCACGGCTTGGCCTGAGCTGCGCAACTTGCATGACAACCCTTTCATCATTGGCCCACTGTCTGTTGGGGGCGAGGGATTTTTTGAGTCGCTGCTCGATCCATTTCGAAGTCTGAGCCAATCAGGAATGCCGAACTGGACGCAGATAGCGTTTCCCGCCATCACCTTGGCGGTGTTGCTCTCCATCGACACCCTGAAAACTTGCGTGGTACTGGATGCCATGACAGGGTCGCGCCATGACTCCAACAAAGAGCTGATTGGTCAAGGCTTGGGTAATTTGGCTTCTTCGCTCATCGGAGGCGCTCCCGGTGCGGGCACCATGGGCGCTACCTTGGTCAACAAGGCCAGCGGCGGCACAACATATTTGTCGGGTGTTTTTCAAGGCGTCTGGTCTTTGTTGGCGATTTTGTTGCTGACCTCGCTGATCGCATGGGTGCCTGTGGCCGCCTTGGCCGCCTTGCTAATCGTGATAGGCGTGAAGATGATTGACTGGCATTCTTTGCAGCTGTTGCGAGCCAAAGACACCATGCTCGACTTTGCGGTCATTTTATTGGTCGTGATTGTGGCCAACACCGTGAGCTTGATTGCTGCATCAGGTGTGGGCGTGGCGATGGCCATCATGCTGTTTTTGCGTGAGCAAATTCACACCTCCACCATTCGCCGGAAGACCTTTGGCGATAAAACATTTTCATCGCGTGTGCGTGGACAACGCGAACGAGATGTGCTGGCTGAAACCGGTAGCCATACCGTGATTTTTGAACTCCAAGGTAGTTTGTTCTTTGGCACGACGGATCAGCTCTACACCGCCATTGAGCCCGAGCTGAGCAATGCCAAATTCGTGGTGCTTGACTTCATGCGCGTGCAGTCGATGGACATGACCGCAGGTCACATGATTGAGCGCATTCGCAACATGCTGGCTGAGCGCCACGCCAAGCTGGTCCTGACCCGTGTCCCTGAGCGCTTGCCCAGCGGTCGCGATTTGCGTTCGTATGTGGACCACATTGGTTTGCTATCCGACAGCACAGCGAAAATTTTTGACGAGTTTGACGAGGCACTGGAGTGGATCGAGGACGAAACCTTGATGCTGGCAGGCCATGCCCATGTGTCGCATGAAGGCATTCCTTTGTCGAAGTTTGAACTCTTCCATGGGTTGAACGAGCAAGAGATCATGGCGCTGGAGCGCTGCGCTCAGCATCATGTGTACGAGGCCGGTGACTTGGTGTTTGGTGCAGACTCGGTAGGTCATGAGCTGATGCTCATCAGTCGAGGTGAAGTCAAAGTAAGCTTGCCGTTAGCCAATGGCAAAACCATTCACCTCACGACCTTCAGTCGCGGTCAGTTCTTCGGCGAAATGTCTTTCTTGGATGGTCGCGCTCACTCGGCGGATGTGTATGCCACGCGTGAAACGGAGTTGATTTCGATTGACCGCAAAGCCTTTGCCACGGTGGCCGCAGGGGACCCTGTGATGAGCATCAGCGTGATGCGCTCAGTGGCCTTGGCCATTGCTGACCGCTTGCGTCATGCCAACGCCGAACTGCGCGAAATGAGACAGGCTTGAGTGTGGTGCCCCCGACAGGAATCGAACCTGTATCACTCCCTTAGGAGGGGAGAGTTCTATCCATTGAACTACGGTGGCGCAGCATGCATTTTACGACTCGGGTTATCCCCCTGTTCTATGGCGCCACTTCAAGGCTTATTGCGCGGCTTGTCATAGGCGCTAGCAGTTAACCTACGACCAGTCTCTTATTCGCCCCTTACTTGATTGCTTTGTCCAGCAATCCCCGTCACTTCCAGTAACTTGTAACCGCGTTCACGAAACAAGGTCACGCAGGCGGCGACTACGGCGGGGTCAAACAACACGCCGCTCTTGCTTGAAATTTCTTTGAGCCCTGCGTCGATGCCTAGTTTGGGGCGATATGGCCTGTCACTGGCCATGGCCTCGACGGTATCGGCAACCGCCAAAATTTTTGCTTCTAAACAAATCTGCTCATTTCTTAGGCCGTTGGGGTAGCCGCTGCCATTGAGACGTTCATGGTGTTGCAACACAAATTTTGCAATAGGCCAAGGAAACGACAACGGCTTAAGTATGTCGTGACCTGCCTGTGCATGACTTCTCAAGATGGCCACTTCTAATGGCGTGAGCGCCGTGGGCTTGGTCAACACTTCAACGGGAATACTGATTTTCCCGACATCATGGATGAGCGCCGCCAGCTTCAGCCCATCAATGTCAGAGGGGTGCATGTTTAATTCTTTGGCAATCTCTACAGCCAAATCGGCTACGCGGTGCTGGTGGCCTGCAGTGAAGGGGTCGCGCGCCTCGATGACATTGGAGAGGCTGTTGACGGTTTCATAAATCTGTGTGATTCGATGCGTTTGTTCCAAAGCCAACGCATGTTCTGCTTTTTTTCGTGCAGAAATGTCCCGAATATTGCATTGAATGACAGTCTTATCACCCACCAGATAAGAGTTACATATGAACTCTGTGGGTAGGCCGAGTCCATTTTTAGTGACCAAATCAATGTCTTCGTAGCGGACGTAACCATGTTCAAGAATTGACTGGTGCGCTGTCAGTGCTTTTTCTTTGTCCGCAATTAAGCCAATTTCCCAAAGCTTTTTACCGATCAGTTCTTCTTTGCTAAACCCAATGAGTTTGACGATGAAGGGATTGGCATCTTCAATAACCCCATCTGGGTAATCCAAAATGAAGATGCCATCTTGCGCTGTTTCAAAGAGTCGGGTGTACCGGGCGGCAAGCTCTCCAGCGAGGGGTATGTTGGATGACATGGGGGATGTGCGGCAATGGCTGAGATGCTTTCATCGTACGCCCATATCTTTGGCAAACACTTGTGATTTATCAAGTTAAAGTTCTTCGCCTAACTTTCTGTCCAGCGACTAGTGAGCACTAGTGAGCAGAGCGATGGCGGACATGATGAGTTCCCACATGAGGGAGTATGCATAGCCTGGTTTGTTCATGCAGAGGCTGCTGTTGACACCACACCGGTCGTGGTTGCCCCCAGTTGTAAAAAATTACTTACTCAACATTCGCATGGCTTCTTCCAAGCCTTTGAGCGTGAGCGGGTACATGCGATTGCTCACGATTTGTTGAATCATGGCAATGCTTTGACGGTACTCCCACACGCCTTGTGGTTCGGGGTTGATCCACGCAAATTTGGGGAAGGCATGTAGCAGACGCTGTAGCCACTCCGCACCCGCTTCTTCGTTGTTGTATTCCACGCTCCCGCCGGGCTGCACAATTTCATAAGGGCTCATGGTGGCATCGCCAATGAAGATGAGTTTGTAGTCTTTGTTGTACTTGCGAATGATGTCCCACGTTTCAAACTTTTCGGCGTAGCGGCGCTTGTTGTTGCGCCACATGAAGTCATACACGCAGTTGTGGAAGTAATAAAACTCTAAGTGTTTGAACTCGGCTTTGGCGGCAGAGAACAGTTCTTCCACGCGGGCGATGTGGTCGTCCATGGTGCCGCCCACGTCCATGAGCAGCAGCACTTTGACATTGTTGTGGCGCTCAGGACGCATCAAGATGTCTAAAAAACCCGCATTGGCGGCTGTTTTGTGGATGGTGCCGTCTAGATCAAGTTCTTCAGCGGAGCCCTCGCGCGCAAAGCGGCGCAAGCGGCGCAGCGCCACTTTGATGTTGCGTGTGCCCAGCTCTTGGGTGTCGTCGTAGTCGCGGTAGGCGCGTTGGTCCCACACCTTCACCGCGCTGCGGTTGCCGCCTTTGCCGCCAATGCGAATGCCTTGTGGGTTGTAGCCGCCGTTGCCAAAGGGCGATGTACCGCCAGTACCAATCCATTTGTTGCCACCTTCGTGGCGTTCTTTTTGTTCTTCGAGGCGTTTCTTCAAGGTCTCCATCAATTCGTCCCAGCCCATTTTTTCGATGGCGGCTTTTTGCTCGGGTGTGAGTTCCTTTTGAAGAATTTTTTCTAACCAATCCAGCGGCACGTCTTGGGTGAAGTCAGTCAACAGCTCCACGCCTTTGAAGTACGCGCCAAACGCACGATCAAACTTGTCGTAGTGCTTTTCATCTTTGACGAGGATGAGGCGGCTCAACACATAAAAATCGTCCATGCTGCAAGCCTCGCTGCCCGGGCCCACCACTTGGGCTTGCAAGGCTTCAAGCAGGGTGAGGTACTCCTTCACCGAAACCGGCAGCTTGGCGGCACGCAAGGTGTAGAAGAAGTCGATCAACATGGCGGTGTTTTATTCAGTATCTGGTTTGGGTGATCGAAAGCGGCGTGCAGCTTGCAAGCCCATGCCGCCGCCAATACCCACCAGCAAGATCGCGATGATGCTGCCGGTGCCATAGCCTTCGGCAAATAAGTCCAAGCCAAATGTCACGCCAACGCCATAGCCAAGCAAGGCGCCTACGATGAAACCAATCGCGTCGGTCAGACCTTCAATGAGGGATGCAAACATGGTGTTTTCTTTTTAACGGTTGCGGCTTTGCATGAACACCAGTTTTTCAAATAGCGTGGTGTCTTGTTCGTTTTTCAACAATGCGCCCACGAGTGGGGGAATGGACACTTTGTCGTCTGCGGTTTGCAGGGCTTCAAGCGGGATGTCTTCTGCCACCAATAACTTGAGCCAGTCGATGAGTTCGCTGGTGGATGGTTTTTTCTTCAAACCAGGCAAGTTACGGATGTCAAAAAAGGTCTTCATCGCCACGCTCAGCAGGTCTTGCTTGATGGTGGGGAAGTGAACCTGAACGATGTGGCGCATGGTGTCAGCATCTGGAAACTTGATGTAATGAAAGAAGCAGCGACGCAAGAACGCGTCAGGCAGCTCTTTCTCATTGTTCGAGGTGATGAACACCAATGGACGTGTTTTGGCCTTGATGAGTTGGCGCGTTTCGTAGCAATAAAACTCCATGCGGTCGAGTTCGCGCAGCAGGTCGTTGGGGAACTCAATATCGGCTTTGTCGATCTCATCAATCAGCAAAGCGACGGGTTGCTCGGATGTAAAGGCCTGCCACAACACGCCTTTGAGGATGTAGTTGTTGATGTCTTTTACGCGTTCGATGCTGTCAACATCGGCCATCTGACTGTCACGTAGACGACTCACGGCGTCATATTCATACAGGCCTTGTTGGGCCTTGGTGGTGGATTTGATGTGCCATTGCAACAAGGGTAAACCCAGGGCTTCGGCCACCTCTTCTGCAAGCATAGTCTTGCCTGTACCGGGTTCACCCTTGACCAGCAAGGGCCGCTTGAGTGCGATGGCTGCGTTGACCGCGAGCATCAGGTCTTGGGTTGCAACGTAGTTGTCAGTGCCTTTGAATTTCATGGGTCGTTCCGTCTATTATTTGGGGTTACATCAACCTCTTGGGATTGTGGTTTGCATATGAAAAAGTTTGTCTCGTTCGCGTTTGCTCTGACTGTATCTGCGATGTCTTCGCTGTCGTTTGCGCAAGACATCAAAGGTGATGCTAACGCAGGTGAAAAGAAAATTGCGATGTGTATCGGATGCCATGGCATCATCGGTTATCAAGCCAGTTTTCCTGAAGTTTATAAGGTTCCCAAAATTTCAGGCCAAAGCGAAAAGTACATCACCACGGTGTTGAATGCCTACAAAAAAGGCGAACGCAAGCATCCCACCATGCGCGGCATTGCCGATAGCTTGAGCGAGCAAGACATGGCTGATATCTCAGCCTACTACGCCAACCACGGCAAGGTCGAAGGTGCGTCACTGCCAGACAAAGCCAAAGAGCCCAATGCGAAAGTCGCAGGCTTGCTGACCAAGGGGGCATGTGCCTCGTGCCATGGCGAAAACTTTGCCAAGCCGATTGACCCCAGCTATCCCAAGATTGCAGGTCAAAATGCCGACTACTTGTTTGTGGCTTTGAAGTCCTACAAAGTTGAAGGCGCTGCCACTTGGGGGCGCAGCAACGGTGTGATGGGTGGGGTGGCCAAGCAGTTCAGCAATGCTGAGCTCAAAGAGCTGGCCAACTACATGGCCGCACAGCAAGG